>JBCDJE010000046.1:0-12696 GCA_038748185.1 Bacteroidota bacterium | reverse complement strand
AAACAGGATTGACAAAGGGTATAGACTCTTTAAATATGACCTATCCTGATTCCATTTTTATACAAGTAAACGACGTATTGATAAATTTGGATGACATACCACTGTATCTATTTGAATTGAAAACATCTCATCATGAACCTATGACCAATATTAATATTCATGCAAGTAAAGAGGTTGATTTCAACTTTATAAATAAGGTCTTAAACCAAATAAACCCTGAGGGGATCAAGACTTCTGAAGTACATTTCGTCTTAAAATCTAATCAAGGAGATATAGGACTGATTAAAGCCAACAATATAGTCCCTCAATATGTAAAAAATCAGTTGGGGCTTGACTAATTCTTTCCAATTTAGATACAAAAGCCATATACCCTCTATCATGATCAATAAGAAATATATGCAGCTATTTCAGAAACAAAGCGCTTTTTTAAGGATATATAGTTATTTCTCTAAAATGCCTTCATTCAAAAAAAGCTCTTACTCCAGATATTTAGTATCGATTATGTATACTTAGTTACTTAACTTTATCCCTATTGATTACCCTACCGTTCACTTTGAGTAAACTTTTTTAATAGAAAAATAATGAAAGCTTTTAAAAAGGAAAATCTTACTGTATCAGTATATAATAACCCTGAAAATATGGGGAAGACAGCCGCTGATTTTGTCACACAAAAACTTCGAGAAGCTATAGTAGAGAAAGGTCATGCAAACCTTATATTAGCCACAGGGGCTTCCCAGTTTACTTTTTTAAGTGCACTCAAACAAAAAAACATTCCATGGGGTAAAGTAACTGTTTTTCATTTGGATGAATACAAAGGACTCTCCGATACTCATCCTGCAAGTTTTAGGAGGTATTTGAAAGAAAGAATTCTGGATGAAGTAGCTCCTGCCAAAATTTACTTCCTAAATGGAGATGCCAGTGATATAGCGCTTGAGATGAGTCAGTATGAAGCAGTATTAAAAAGAAAGGTTATTGACATTGCGTGCATTGGGATTGGTGAAAATGGGCATATTGCTTTTAATGATCCACCGGTAGCCGATTTTAACGATCCTAAATTAGTAAAGTTGGTAAAATTGGATGAAGCTTGCCGAAATCAACAATTTGAAGAAGGTTGGTTTCCATCTTTAGAAGATGTTCCTAAAGAAGCATTAACACTAACAGTACCAGCAATAATGAAAAGTAAAGTGATTAGTTGTGTAGTACCTGATAAAAGAAAGGCCAAAGCAGTCTATGATGCGCTATGTGGCGAGGTTACCACTGCTTGCCCTGCTTCTATTTTAAGAAGGCATGCAGATACCACTCTATTTATAGATAAAGCAGCTGCCTCTTTACTTCCAGAGGTTGCAGAATGAGTATAATACAAGAATAAACCGATTCTTACCAAGGCTGTCAAAATCTGTTTTTCAGTTTCTATTCAAAATACCCTCTTTTTAAGATCAATCTCTAATACCTTCTTCAGCGCTTACTTCAATTTCAGCTAGATTTTCATCGGAGTAGGCAAAAAACCTTTTTTGGAAGACAAGGATGGTTGTTACGCCAAAGAATATAGCAAGATCGGCAATATTAAAAATAGGCCAAAATGCAAAATATTCTCCACCGAATAGAGGTACCCATTCAGGTAAATATCCTTGCCAAAAATCAAAATAAAACATATCGATCACTTTGCCGTGAAACCAAGGATAAAAGCTGGGAGCATTTTCTATTTCAGGTGCATGACCCAAAAACACACCATAAAAAATACTATCGACTAAGTTACCTATTGCACCCCCAAGAATAATTGCTATAGAGAAAAGTAAAAGTTGGGGGAGCTTTTTTCTAGTAAATACAATAAGATACCAGCCTATTACCAACATGGCAATAAGCCTTAGAAAAGTGAGAATGAATTTACCATAATTTGAACCAAAGGTAAATCCAAAAGCCATTCCTTCATTTAAGATATAGTGTAGCTTAAACCAATCTCCAAAAATGGCAACTTCACCAAACTCACCCATATCCATGTGTAAATGCACTAAAAGTTTTATACTTTGGTCTATTAAAATGACTAAAAAGGCAGTTAAAAAATATATGCTATATCTCATCCTGTAATATGGTTGTAAAAACTGGCTATAAATTCATCAATTATATCTTGTTACTTAGTGAAGATAATGTTTTTTAGCTTTTTTGAGTTTCCTCATAAGCTAACTACAAAAAAAATTGTGGTTAGTATTAGTTGAAGAAAGAAGTATGTGTAGTAAGTAGGATATTAATAGATATTTATTCTTTTCTGAGCTTATCAAAAATATCTTAAAATATAGTAGGAATAAAATTTTTTAAAAAGGAAGAATGTAATAAACGGTATGAGTAAGTGATGTTACAATAAAAATACTGGTTTTTTTAATTTATCCTTAATTCTAACATTTCAAAAAGCGCTTATTTTATAAGCCGTTTAATAAATAATAAGCACATAGAGACTATTTTGTTAATAACCTTATTGAAAACTTAAATCAATCATCTTTTTCTTACTTGTGTCTGAATTTAGAATAATAGTAAACTAAATCTGAAAGTTGGGGTATCAGATTTGCAAATCTCAATATTAGTTTACTACTACTGCTAGTAGTACTAACTTTAAATAAAGCGTATGAGAGGAATGTTACATTGGATAACTTCAAGGATTACCTTTCCACTTGAATGCCTAGAAAGGCAAATAAACTAAACAAACAAACGCAACTTCATGAAATGCCCTCACTTTTGTGAGGGTTATTTTTTTGTACTATACCTAACTTTGTAACTGGGTAAATTCTTTACTACAACTTACTACACGCTATTCGCTCAATTCATTTCCTTTTTATTAGTTTTGCCTCAATCTAAAATACACCTTGTTTAGTACTAAAAATGGATATATTACTGCAAAATATTAAGCTTTATGCCCCAACCCATTCATTACAAGGAAAGCGTGTTGATCTATTAATTAATGATGGAAAAATAGCTGAGATAAGTTCAGAGCGGTTATCAGGTGGAGATTTAAAAATTGATGGATCAGAGTTATCTATTTCAGTAGGATGGACTGATATGCGTTGTGCTCTTAATGAACCCGGTCTGGAGTATAAGGAAGATATCAGTTCACTATGCCTTGCCGCAGCCAATGGAGGGTTCACAGATGTTGCAGTATTGCCTAATACCTACCCCGTTGTAGACACAGCCCAAGCAATTAAGTATATAAAGCAGCAAAGTAACCAAACTGCAGTAGCGTTACATCCCATTGCTGCAGCTACAAAAAAAACAGCAGGTAAAGAACTAAGTGAAATGATTGACTTGAAAGCAGCAGGAGCAATTGCTTTTTCTGATGGAATGTCAGAAGTAACAATTGATGCTGTTTTTGCACGTGTTCTACGTTACTTACAACCACTGAACAGTTTGTTTATGGTATACCCTGAGGATAGGGATTTACTAGAAGGTGGACAAATGCATGAAGGCGTTTCAAGTACTATGTTAGGTATGAAAGGAATGCCGGCAATTGCAGAAGAAACGGCACTCATGAAAGCATTAATACTCTTAGAATACTACGGTGGGAGTATTCATTTTTCAACCATTTCTACTGCGCAAAGTGTTGCTTTGATAAAAGAAGCTAAAGCAAAAGGCTTAAAAGTTACTTGTGATATAGCAGCTTATCAATTGGCTTTTACTGACAACGATTTAGCCGAGTTTGATACTTATTTGAAAGTGAAACCTCCATTTAGAACAGTAATAGATATTGATGCCTTATTAGCAGGTTTAAAAGACGGGACAATTGATGTTATTGTTTCTAACCATTGCCCTCAAGATACAGAAAGTAAGCAACTCGAATTTGACTTAGCAGAGTTTGGTACAGTATCATTAGAAACTGCTTTTGCAGCAATCAACACTTTTCATAAAGGAATACTTACTACAGAAGCTATTATTGAAAAAATTTCTGTGATGCCCAGAAAACTTCTCGGTTTGCCAATAAGTGATATTATCGCAGGAACAGAAGCTGCACTCACTATTTTTCATGAAACGTTAGAATGGGATTATAAAGAAGCGCAAATGACTGGTTCAGCTAAAAACTCACCTTTTATAAACCGACAACTAAAAGGAAAAGCATTAGGAACTATCAACAAAGGGCAAATCCATCTTTCCGATTTACTAAAAGAAAATTACTTGGTAAAGTAATCATGAGAAATCCTATTCTAAAAACAGCTTTTTTTGCTGGCCTAGCCGCCGGATTTGCCTGCTTTCTATACCTTGTTTTTTTATATACTGTGGGTGCTAATCCTTTCGGTAGGTATAAATATATATATCTTGGCTTGTATGCTATTTTTTTTGCAACGGCATTTTGGTATTACAGATTTAAAATAAACAGTGGGCATTTAAGTACCGGAAGGGCTATTGGAATAGGGTTGCTCTTAAATCCGATAGCTACTTCATTTTATGGATTTTTATTGTATGGCTGGATGTTACTACCCCAATCAACAGTGATAGAAAGACATCAAAAGGCATTAGAGGAATTACAAATAAGTAACATTACTTTTTTAGAAACTCAAATGAAAGCGGCTAGAGAACTAGAAGACGAGGAAGCCTTTGAAAATTTAGAAGAACAGAAAAAAGATATTGAAGCTGCTTACAAACAAATGAAAGAAACGCCGCTAAGTGCTGGAGTTTTGGCAGTAGATCAGGCTTTTGGTTTATTAATTACCGGTTTTTTTCTTGCCTTTTTAGTAGCACTTATTTTTAAAACCAATTAATAAAGGCTTATCTTAAATCTTTTTTTACTCAGTTATTAGCTTTTTAGTTACTTTATCCACTCCATTAGATAATTGAATGATATACAACCCTTTGGGTTGATTTTGTAGATTGATTTGTTGCGAAGAAAAACCGGAAGAATTATCAACTTCCTGCCTAATTATTTCCTTACCAATCTGGTTAAAAACCTTAATTTCTACCTTTCCTTTTAATACATTTTCCAGAGAAACAGCTACTAGACCATTTGAGGGATTTGGAAAAACTGTTACAAGTTGTGCGATTTTAGAAGTATTTGTCCTCGTTATTTCTGCTGTTTGTATTCTTAAATCGTCTATTGCCCAACCCCAACCTGAAGAGAACGGATTTGAAAAAAGCCTAAACCTAACTAATACGGTATCTCCAGGATTAAAAGTTTGCAATAAATCTATTTCTTGTTCGATAAACAAAGCCTCTTCTCCATTACTTTCATTTTCAAAGGCTGTTTTCCACTGAGTATTAAAATCAGCATCATACCCATTGGCAAGAGCTTCCCAGTTTAATCCGTCTTTCGAACCTTCTACAATTACAAAATCCCAAAATTCGCTATCACCAAAAACGGTTCCAACCTCCCCGGGTTCCACTATTGCTATATCTTTATAACTTATTAGTGCATTTTGTTCAGCAACAATAATTGGTATTTTTAAAGTAGCAGTTAGATCAATTTCAACCATCCCTTCCGAATCAGCAGTTGGATAAGGATGTGGACTATGGAGTGTAGGATCATCAAAATCTGCATCTTGGCCAATAGCAAAACGATTGAGGTCAAAATCGTCATTAGCGTCATTAAAATTACTGGCATAACTATTAGTAGGTGCTATAAACTCAGCAACATTGATGTCGAATGTGCTTGATACAAAAGAATTTCCATCTTTAAAGCCAATTACTTGAAGTGTATACTGTCCAGATGCAAAAGGCCTCAAGCTGAGCAATCCTCTTCCAAGTTGAATTTCTTCTTCTAAACGGAATAATACTTCTTCGTTAGCGATAATTTGAACAGAATCATATTCAGATCTAAAATCAATATCTAGGTTAATTCCGTTAATACCAACTGCTTGGCTGGCACTGAAAAGTATAGGTGATAAAGTAGCTTCAGTTGGCCCAAAATCAGCTAACTCAGGTATGGTTATCGTCCAAATACCTCTGCCATGAGTTGCAATTACTACTTGGTCGTCAACTACTTTCATGTCCCAAACTGAAACTGCTGGGAAATTGCTATCAATTAGTTGCCAACTTTGCCCATTATCTTGCGATTCTATAATCCCAATTTCAGTACCTACCCATATAATATTGGTATCGTAAGGCATCACTAATAGGCTATAGACAGCCACGTTGGGAAATCCTGTACTGGTGCTTTCAGGTGCAAAACCGCTGATGTCTTGCCAACTATTTCCTAAATCTTCTGTTTTTAAAATTTTAGGTCTATTATTAATAGAGAATAGTGCATACACAGTAGAATCTTGAAAAGGATGGGAATAAATACCAGTGGCGACGCCAATTTCTTGTGGGTAGTTATTCGTAGGAGTAAATGTATTACCACCATTAGTGGAAACATGAATAGACCTCACATTGGTCATTCCACCACCAGCCCAAACTATTTGTGGGTTGGCGAGTGATACTTCAATATCAGTACCACTCCAAAAACCCCAACGAGTTGTGATAGGAATAGAATTCCAAGACTCGCCAAAATTATCAGATTTATAAACACCTGAGCCTCCAACAGCAAACAATACATCAGGATCACTTTTTGAATTTCCTAATCGAGTGATAAAAGGTCCGTCATCTTCAAGACCCTCAACAGCGGGTTGGAAATTTCTTCCACCATTGGTACTTCTGGCAAAGCCATTAAATTGAGAGCCACCAATTATTTTATTGGGATCTTTATAATGCCAAATAACCTCAAAACCGTCACCTCCTATTACTCTTCTATAAATTGCTTCTGCATCTTCCGATGAGTTAATCGAAATCCAAGTGCCATTATCTTGGGTACCACCTATGTACTCATTCGCTCCCGGTTTCTTATCTGCACCATAAAATTGCGAAGTATTGTAAGTAATCCCTGCTTCATTCCAAGTGCCTTGTGCAACACCTGGGTCATTTTCTGGATCAGTCACATAAATACCCCCATCATTAGCATTTAAAATCCTAAAGGTCTCACCGCCTTCTTTTAAAATAATGAGATTATGTTGGTCGGGATGTACATTTCTGTTTAGCCCGGAGTTTTGGTTGTATACATCTGCGATATTGATAGAGCTTCTACTAAACTGGCTTAATTGCTGGGTTTCAACTGCAAGGCTGATGGTAGCGTTGGGCAAGTTGTTAGGATTCCAGTTAATACCCTCTGCCGAGTACAACCAGATTAAATATAAAGATTTAAAAACATGTCCTGCATTTGTGGCAATTTCTGCATTCGGGGTTTCATCGTAAGGCAGTGTGTGCACATATATGTATTCTCTGCTAGTATTAGAATTATTCGTTAAGGAGAAAGTACCATCAGAAAGATTATCCCTAAAGGATGCCATAAGCTGCCTGTTATTAGTTACATCCCAAACTTCAAAAGGCACATCAACATAGTTTCGGTAGGAATAACTTTCGGCAGGAACACCTGAAGCAGATCCTCTGGGTACTGTAAATCTATGAGCCTTCTGCCTCAGCCCAGGGCCGAATCGAACTTCAATATCTACATAATCTTCAGAGGTTACTTCTTGCCCTTCATCTGCAAAAATGTTAGTAACTTCTGCAAAACTAGCTAAATTATCGAAGTCAAAATTTACCACAGTTGTTGACTTAGCAGTATCAATAGGTACTTGCAATGTACTTTTCCAGGTATTAATGCCTCCTACGTAAACAATACTATCATTGAAAGGGTGAACAGTAATGGTATTATCATACCAACCTTGATTTTGTAACCAATCAGGGTTTGGATCGTTACCTTGCTCCACTACTAAACTCCAAGATGCACCTGCATTAAAAGAAACGTATAAATCAGAATTAGTGCCTGAAGCCGTCCCTTCAACTGAAGTATAAATTATGTCTGTATTATTGGGTGCAATCGCTATTTCTAATCTACCAAAAGAAGCATCGTTTAAAATTCCCGTTGGGCTTTTCAGATCATTAGTAACCAGTCCTGCAGAAGATTTTTCCCATGTTCTGCCTGCATCTGTTGTTTTAAATATACCTAACCCGTTAACTGCAGCATAAATAACTGAAAAGTTATCTGGTGTAGCTACTAAGTGCTGCACATCGTTACCAGTAGGTGAAGTATAAACTGTCTCCCAAGATAAGCCTCCATCTTCAGATTTGAAGATATAAGAATTACGGGTGCTTCCATTTCTAAAAGAGTAAGTAGTGGTGCACGCTAGTAATTCATCGGCATCTTCAGGATTTACAATTACTCTGCTTACATTGCTAAAGTTGTCGTTATTAGTACTTGCCAATTGCTGCCAAGTATTTCCTCCATCGGTAGATTTAAAAATACCATTACCATTTACACTGCCTAAGCCACCATAGCTCCCTTCACCTGTACCAGCATAAATAACATTTGGGTTACTTGTAGGCATAGCAAGTGTTGTAAAAGCGAGATTAGGTAAATCAGCCGTTAACTTTACCCATCTTTCTCCAGCATTTACTGTTTTCCAAATACCACCACTCACAGAACCGGCAAACCATGTATTGTTACTTGGGTCACCTGGATCAACAATTAGTCCTCTTGTTCTTCCAGGCACATTTACCGGTCCTCGTTCGATAAATTCAAGGTTTTTAGTACGCCTATTAATATTACTTTTATTTCTAGCATCAACTGCTTTTTGGATAGCCGATTTCTGATACCCTGAAGTATAGAAAGAAGACATGTCAACATTTTCAGGATCAACCCTCCCTGTTCTAATAGCTTGATGGAAATAGGCATATTTTTCTGGACCGTCATAACGTGTTTCACCTATAATGATTGATTTTTTTGAAGGCTTGCTGTAGAGTTTTTCCTGTATTTCAGTAATAGTCTCAAAATTTTTTTGAATAGGATAATTTAACCGCGTTATCCAAAAAGTATATAGCAAGATGTAAACAGCTAGCCGTAGTCTGGTTGTATTTATTTTCATGCCTTGTTTTACAATTTTATGTTAGTTGTAGGTGCTAGTTTGTATTGGTGAACAATAGGTTATACAAGATAGGTTTAATGTAGTTTGCTAAAAAATTTTTAACTGTAAATTATTGAGCTTACAAAATTACTGCAATTATGATTAAACCTTTTAATAGTCTAGTTTAATCATTTAAGAAGTAATACGAGTTTTTGTACTCATATTTTTAGACTTTTATTTCACTACCCTAAATCCATAGAAACCACTGTAGTCAATTTTTTCGATTCGCTTGCTGAATGCTGGTTTAAACTGGTTTGGACCCGAAGTTAGGCTTCCCCCTTTCAAAACGGCATAGTTGATCTCATCTGTCGTGCACCATTCCCATACATTACCTGAAATATGTTTTAAATTGGCTGGATTTTCGGGGAATCTTTCATCGTCTACATTTACTAATTGACTTTCCAGCCCTTGCAACCAAACTATTTCTCTAAGATTATTAGTTCCTCCGTAGATAAGAGGCGTAGTATTACTCCCTCCTTTAGCAGCAAGTTCCCATTCGGTAAGTTTGGGTAGCCTGCCACCCGCCCAACGGCAGAAAGCAGCAGCACCATAATAATTTACAAAGCAAACCGGTTTCTTTCCAGCGCCAAATTTTACTTCAAATCTATTGCTTTGCCACACTATTCCTTGTGCATTTTCTCTTTCAGGTTTAGGATTGAGGTCTAACCAATTTTCTCCCTCTTTTTTGCTGAGTTTTAAGGCATTTAAAAATACTACAAATTGGCTATTGGTAATTTCATAAGCAGAAATAGAAAAATTTCTAGTGGTATTGTTACCGATAATATTGCGTTGTTGCAAAATGTTATTTACACAATTTTCTATGCAAATCCCTTTATTATTAATTACTTGTTTTTGGTTATTCAACACTACTTTTGCTTCTCCGTTTTTAAAATTTTCGGCAGCATCGAATCTAAAATTTATAGTGAGGTTACCAAAAGCGTCAATATAACCCCACTTTCCATTTTTTTGTACTCTTAAAAGTCCTTCTGCTAGGCTGTTACCAGTTGTTTCGTATTGCTTGGCGGCACTAGCAATCAATTTTCTTTCACTAAAAGTTTCGCAATTAGTTAAACAAATATTATTTCTATCTATATCGTACGATACATTAAATTGCCTCACTTCAGCCGTATCTCGTTGAAAATTATCCGCCAAATCGAATTGGAAATCGATAACTAGTTCTCCCTCAGTATTAATAAATCCCCACTTTCCATTTTTTCTAACCCTTGCCAAGCCTTCACTAAACCTTCCTGCGGCGTCGTAAATGGGTTTTATCACTATTTGTTCGCTTTCGTTAATATAACCGAATTTACCATTTTGTTCAAAAAGTGCTAGCCCGTCGTGAAAGATAAGCATAAGTGCTTTTTCTTCTTGTTCAGCTAGTTGTTCTTCAATCTTTACTTCCTCTTGTGCAATAATTTGTTCAGCTAGTGAATCTTTAATATTTAATAATTGACGGATGAGTAATTCATCTCTTTGTGGTACGGGCTTTTTAAATTCAGTATTGAGTTTCTCTTGTAGTATTTGCAAAGAGTCCAACCTTTTCTTTTGGAGTTCCAGCACTACTTGGCGTCTTAAAGCCTCTTCTCTTAATTCGTAAGCAAGCTCTTCGTTTTTCTCTGCATTTTTTTTAGCTAATTCTAATTTATATCCAAAATATGCTGCTGATATGAGCGATAAAGCCATAATGGCTACTAAAATGCGTAGGCGATTAATTCTTTGTTTGTAGCGTTTTCTTGAAATATCGGCAACTTCTTCGCTCTTGTCAATTAATTGTATTTGTAAGTCTGATGGTGAAGGTGTTTTCTTTTTTTCTTTGGCTTCTTGGTACCATTCTAAAGCAGCTATCAATTCAGTACCCCTCAACAAGAAATCACTATCAAAGTTCTTTTGCTCCCATTCTAATGCTTTTTGTGCAAGCCTGTTATGGTTATGGATGTAGGTGCGGTCAACATCTAATACGCGTAATAAATTACTAAAACACTCTGCATATCTATTACTTAAAAACTCGAAATTTACTTCAGTGAATTGACTTCCTGGCTGCATGATGAGCGAAATATCACATTCGCGATATTTTACAATAATCAGCCTTTTACCAAGTGCTTGAGCGTATTCTAGTTCATCGCGACAATAGGGAGACATTAATGCAGGTGGAGAGATAATTAGCAAAAAGTTATCAGAAGATGCTATCGCCTTAAAAGTTTCTTCTTGGTAGTCTACACCACCTGGTATATAGTCTTGCTCCATCCATGTTACCCTGCCATTTATTTGCAAGTCGTTATTTAAGCGTCGGGCAAAATCACTATCATTTCGCGCATAGGAAATATAAATTTCATTCCGTAAATGGTCAGTCGTTTTTTCGCAAGCCTCTAAGAATATTTCGTGTAGTTTTGTAGGACGGTATTCATTTTTTGAGAGCCCTTCTAAATACCACGAGCGAGCATTTTGATATTGGTAACCTTTTATTAAAACTGCTGGGTTTTCGTTTTGCCTTTTCCAATGTAATGCTTGTGCTAATAGATACTTGTGCTGTTCGAAATAATGCTGGTTTTTGTAGAGTTTTCTTAAGAGTTCGTTAAAAGCAGTTTCGAAATTTTTAGTATAATACTTTACCTGTTCTGGCTTGCTAAAGTCAATAGTAGTGAGTGATTTTATGTTTGAAGGGAGTGCTGTTAACTCACTTTTATTAACAATTGACAGGATAATTCTTTTATTAAGCGTATCCGCATAGTTTAGCTCAAATAGGCATCTTTCACTATTTAAAGATTCTGGAGAAATAAGGAAAATAAAATTATCAGCTTCTTCAATTCCATTTTTAATTATTCTTCTAATCTTTTCATTATCTTCTGCTATGTCTTCATTCCTTAACCAAATAGTAAAACTCTTTCGCATTAGTTCATCACCAATTTTTACTGCCATATCGTGGTCAGTAGGAGCGTTGCAGATAAACACTTCAGTCATCCCTAGTTTAGCGTATTTCTCCCCTTCACAAATATATTCACTGTGTGACGCAGAAGGTTCGCAAGGTGCTTTTTCATTTTCAAAAGTTTGTCTGAGCCATGCCTCTGCCTCAATCCGATCTTCTTCCATAAGGAGATACTCAGGTCGCTTCTGATTTTTACTCCAAAATAATGCTTTATTTAACAGGCTAGTATGCATTTGTACATACGCTTTGTGTTGATCTAGGGTATCGATAAGCCCAAGAAAAGACCGGTCGAAATTATCAAGGTCTTTTCTGAAAAAAATCCAATTTAGCTTCCGCACAACGGGATGTATCCGACTATAGGTAACTTGGTCAGGTTCTTCGTACAAGATAGGAATGATGCGTTTCCCTTGTTTTACAGCATGTCTTATTTCGAGCAGGCAGTATTCTGATTTAACTGATTCGGGAGAAATTATAAAAATAAAATTGTGAGAGAGGTTGATGCCACTTTCTATCTCATGCAAAAAGTCTACTGCTAATGGAATGTTTTCTTGATCGAACCAAACCTCAAGGTCTTCTTCCATAAGTTGGTTATAGAGTTTTAGTGCAAAATCAAGATTTTGCCTTGAGTAAGAAATAAAAACATCATTAATTTTAAAAGATCTGTCAGACATTTAGATCAATAATTTTCGGGAACGGCGAATCAATTACTCATTGATTATGTAAAAGTAACGTGAGCTATATAGTTTGATTCAGATACATTATGCCAATATGCAAAACTGTATGAAAAAATACTATCTGATGAAAGAAAATATTAAAAATGGAACTTTGTAGCTAGCTGTATCATAGCTCAAAAATCTAAATTTT
>JBCDJE010000045.1:0-12724 GCA_038748185.1 Bacteroidota bacterium | reverse complement strand
CCTTTTCTCAAATTGAAATGAAGAAAATTCATACTTGTCTCATAATAAATCATTCATTTCTTTTATTAATAGCATAGAAAGTTCTTTATAGAGTTTTTGTCTTGCTCTATGTAACCTCACTTTAATAGTTGATGTGTTCCAGCCAGTAATAGCACCAACTTCCAAAATAGTACACTCACAGGTATAGTAAAGGGTAATCATAAGATTATCTGTTTCATCTAGCTTTGCAATAGCTTTATTGATGTAATTGACCTGATCGTTTTTTGAAAGTTTCTCAAATCCATTATCATAGTTATCGGGGATATTTAATTCATCACTTTGAAATTCTTCCATTGATGACAGGCTAATTTTATTACCTCGCAAGCTTGTTAGTGCAGTGTTATAAATGATCTTATAGAGCCAAGTAGAAAATTTGCCTGATCTTTTAAATTGAGCCATTGACTTGAATGCTTTTATAAATGCATCCTGTACAATTTCTTCTGCATCTTCACTATTTTTCACTATACGCAAAGCGATAGTAAAGGCAAAGGCTTTATACTTTTCAAGCAGGTACCTATAAGCCGACTGATCACCTACAAGTGCTTTATCAATAATAGCTCGCTCATTCAAGGAGGAATCGATCATATGTATTTGTAGCTGATATGCCCCTACTTTTTCAGCTTGCGAATAATTAAGAATGAAAAGAGCATTCCTATACCCATAAATAATGTTACCATTGTTAGGTAAGCCTGAGGATAATTGCGATAACTATTAGGATTAAAATTAGCAAGTAAGTATTTTTCAAAGAAAAATCCACTGGCAATTCCTATCGAAAAACCAATAAATACAAGCCCAAAACTCAAAAGAAAATTATTTTGTCTCTGTATAGATTTTCTAAAATATTCGATATCCATACCTGATTCTATAAGGGCAAGACGTTCCTTATTTCGATAGGTAAAGAAAGTATAGGCAATCCCGAAAATGGTAAGACAAATGGAAACAATTAGGAAATAAGAATACATACTTTTAAACTTTAGTGTTCATCCTCTGGGACTACAAGTTTTTAAAACAGGTTTCATATATTCCTATATTTAATTTCAGAAGGGAGGTATGTAAACGAAAAGTATCACAACAATCAGAAAAATATTTATTCCTTGTTTAAATTGACTTAGCAACTATGCTACTTGAGTTTTACACCCGCTAAGATTTCAGTATTCAGGTGATTTTCTTTAGGAGGGATTGGGCAAGAATACTTGTAGCTGTAAGCACAATAAGGATTATAAGCCTTATTAAAATCAATGATGATGGTATCTCCTGACGGAATGGATAATTCTATATATCTACCTCCACCATACGTTTCTTTTCCATTTGTAAGATCGGTAAAGGGTAAAAACAGATAATCTTTATATTCTTCAGTTGTTCTTAATTTGTGGTTTTGATAGATGTTCAACTTGTACGATTTACCTGAAATTTCAAAAACAGCTTCCCCATATTTTTCATAGGTAGGTAACCTATCAGTAGTCGTTTTCATTTTGAAAGGAACGGCATTACTTGCTCTTACAAATTTTACCTGTACTTGATAGTGCTGGTCAATCGGAAAATAATCATGGCTTTTAAATTTTTTTCTTTCCTTTACGGATAGCGGAGATTCATCAGGATTTTTATATTCTTCGTTTAGTTCCTTCTGAAAAGCGAACACTTCTTCTTCATAAGTTTGAGCATAAGTGAAAGGGGTAAAAATTACGAGCACTAAAAAAGTAAACATTAGCTCACCCATTCCTGTCAAGGTTTTGGTTTAAAAATTTTGAGGCTAAAAATAGCGTATTTTTATAATACAAGGCTATTTTACCTTTCTAAATTGTTTCCTATGTTCTTTATCCATTTTTTCTGTGGCATACTGAATGATTAGACGACCGCACCTATCTTTCCACTTTAATAAAAATACTTCAATTTCATTAGGGAATTTCTTCCACAAACCACGTAACAGCGTGCCCAAACCTTTCTGGACATATTCAAAATTGTCTAGCATTAAAGGTTCAATTGTGACAATAGCTATTTCAGGTTTCAAATCTCTTTTAATCAATTCAACTAGCGTAACTGGAACAGCCCTCCTTTTCCAACCAGAATCGGATTGAGTCCATTCTTTTAGTTTTTCGTAGGAAATTACCTTATCAATAATAAAACTGGAAAGCACGAGCATGCACAATACATCGGTAGTTGCCCAATTTGTAATACCGTAATCAAACCAGTTCCCAATCCTATCAAATGCTTTGGGCGTATAATGCGCTCTTTCCGAATCAATAAATGCTATTGCAAATGATTTTTCTTCATATCTTCCATGCCGCATTAATTCATCACCCAAATCCAAATATTTTTCTATCGACATCTCATGCTTCCAATCACTTATCCATTCGTCTCTTTGATTCTCAAAAGTTTTTTGTTCAATACCAAATCCATCAAAGCCTTCTTTAAAATACCTAGTATATTTCTTTACTATTTCCTGATTCGCATTATTCATACAAAAAGCGCGAATTTCATCGGATTTACTTTTAATCATCTTATCCATAGCAATTAGTTTATAGGTTGTTTAGCATTAGCTATTTCACTTATAGAAATACCCTTATCTACTATAACAAATACTTCTTGTTAAAAAACCAGAATATGTACTAATGGATGAAAAAAATTTATTTGATATGCCCAATAAAAAGCAAGTTTGAGGATAGGACAATACTTCAAAACAATACATATTATTTTGGTAAGCAATTAATTTTTATGATAACAATGATAGAAGAAAATAGTATAATAAGATAAGTTAGTAATTGGAGGTATTTGAATATATTTTAAAATCAATTCATTAGTCACTATGCTTCATTTTTACCGTATTGTTTTCTTTGTAATAGTAGTATTTCCCTTTACTGAACCACTCAGTGCTCAATGGGGCTGGAGCGTTGGATATGTCAATTCTACTCCCAAAGGTTCTATGAGAGAGACTATCCAAAGGGCACACGGCGTTGCTCTTGAAGTGGAGTATAAATTACCGAAATCACCTTTGGCTTTTGGTTTTGAGTTAAGCAGATCTAACTATGGCAATCTCTCTTCTACCACAGAATATACTTTAGAGGAAGTGTCTGATACAGAAAACCTTGATGGTCTTGAGCAAATAGAAACCAGTACGCTAACTGTTCCTTTGAAAGTAAGAAATGGGTTTACTGGAGGTAATTTCTCAGTAAAACTTGATCTCCTTGGTAAAGATGCCCTCATAGAGCCCTATGCAGAAGCTAGATTAGGATTGTATTATTTTAGTACCAGACTTAGTGTAGAAGACCCTGAAGAGAGTTATTCAGATGAATGTCCTAAACCGCTGGTTTCAAAAGTCTTATCAGGCGATGTTTCCCTAGTTCGTGGGGTTGGATTGGGCGCCAGATTTAACATTTGTGATTTTTTTCGTGACGGTCCGGAAATAGCAGAATATGGTAGGTTTTATCTTGATTTTTCAGTCAACTATTTAAGCGGAGGAGCAGTCTCTTACATGCATGTAGATAATCCAAAACCTGCTACCCGCCAACAAGTAGAAGCAGTTACTACCGATTTTGCCAGCCGGGCACAGCCTGAAATAGTTAATGAATACCATACAGGATACCTTTATACAAGTACATTAGAGCTTGTTGATTTTAGAGTAGCATTTGGAACGAGATTTTAATTATGTTGAATTGACTAAAATCAATGGAAAGATCAATACAATTATTTGATTATTAATATTTTACACTTTCTTTGGTGTAAAGATTTGTTTTTCTTTTATACATATCTGCGATTTATGTGCACACAAACTGGGATGAAATATCTATATCAACTTGTAGCAAAAAGTTTAATCTGATAATGCCAAGACAGCACCTAAAGCACCTAGAACCGTTGCTTTTCCAAACCTAGTAGCGTTCCAAAACTTACGGTTATTCAAGTATTGACTCAATCTGCCTGAAAGCAGAGAGATAAGGGAAAAAATAACCAGGGCTTGTAACATAAAAACTATACCTAAAATTATCATTTGAATAGTTACGTGAAATCCTGCTGCGCTAATAAATTGTGGCAAGAATGCGATAAAGAACAAAGATACCTTTGGGTTGAGTACATTCATAAACAGACCCTTTTTCACTAGTTTCCAAAAGCTAATTACCTCGATGCTTTTCGTAGTGTTTATACTTTGCGGTTGCTCTTTGAGCGATTGAACCGCAAGATAAAACAAGTAAATTGCGCCTAAGTATTTGATAATTTGAAAAACGATAGCCGAGTTTTGAATGATTAATGATAAGCCTGTTGCTGCTGCCAAAGTATGTACTAACACACCTAAACACAATCCTACTGAAATACCAATCCCGTTTCTTTTGCCCTTGGTGATACTTTCTGTTAGTACAAAAATATTATCGGGACCAGGCATAAAAGTTAGCAGTATTGAAGCACCTAAAAAAGAAAGTAAGAGGTTGATTTCCATCTAAAATTAATTTTTTATTATTTGTTAGATCTCCTATCTCACTATTGAGATTTTCTATATTTTTCAAAAAACCGAATATAAAAAGAAAATCTTTCTAATCTAACTGCATAGATGCTTATTCTTTGCCTATCAAAAAATAATAGCAAGATCAATTAAGGAAAAGCAGGTTTTAACATAAAGCCTTTGTTGTTTTCTAGGCGCCCATTTTTATGACTGAATTTATCGATTTCAATATCAGCTTCGGGAAGACCTGTGTATTTATTATTAGTAAAGATAAGGTTGTTGCAATGATCAATTTTAATGACTGGAAGGTTGGGGAAAAGAGAATTATGTGTATTAGTCCTTACAATTGTATTATCAGAAAACTGTAACCCATTTACAGAATACGCTTTTAGAATTGCCCTATCAAAGGTTCTGATTGTATTATTAACTATTCGAATATTTCTATTGTAGAAACCCTGTTTTTCAGCTAATGACTTATTGGCTATTTGTGGGTGAATCACAATCACCGGCATTCCAGTACCAGCCCTGCATAAATCGATAAACTCATTATCGCTAATCAACACATCTGTCACATTTCCCGATTCGTAAAACCAAATCATCTCACCCCAGTTTCTTGCACCCGACATACTGGAATAGAACTTATTATTGGAAATCACAATTTTACCCGGCGTTTTAAAAAGAACACTTCTTGCCCAATTTTTACCTATTGAGCATTCTTTCATTTCCAAATTGGCTACCCAACTAATGTTTTCAAGTCCGGCACTATCGGGGAGTTCATCCAAAGATCGATCAGTTGTAATTTCAAAATAAGAATCGTTCATATACCGAATATCTTTCACTAAAAATCGCTCTGCTATAGGAAGCAGTGTTTCTTTATCGATAAACTGAATGGTATCACCAATTTGAGCAAATTGGAAACCTACTTGTTGACGGTGTACTACTTTGCCTGCAATGGTCTGATCATCAATCTTTTTTATAAATTCGGCATAGTTCCCGTGTATATTCAAACCATCATCTAGTTGGCTCTCGAATAGGCAATTGCGCAGCGTTATCTGACCTCTACAATTTACAAAATGCGTCGCGTCGGCTGTTACTGAGATAACTCTATCAGTGTTTGGTGTGGGAATTACTTTTACTTCGTTGAGCAAGATATCTTCACTTCTTTCTCCTATAACTCCCATGCCCGCAGCCGAATGAATAGTTACACCTGAAAGCTCAATAACTTTTGAATTAAAAATATGAATGGAGGGCGCGGCTCGATTGATGCGGTAATCAGGATGACGCCACTTTGCAATAAAATCCCATCCAACTTCAGGCAATACTTCTGTAACATTGCTCACACGAATGGTGTTATTTACCAAATCTTCAATTGAATAATGGAAATCTTTATGCGCATTCCAGTTTTTAAGCATCCTCCTAACAAGATTATACACCGGATAGCCAGTATCAGGATCAAACCAAAAATTAGAAGAAATCATATATTCCTTACCAAAAACTTCAAAAAGAACATCATTATTGGCAACCTTGTATTTTACATAGTCGGCAAAGCGGAGATCAAATTGGCGGTTTGCACTATCTACCGACATTACTTTGCCTTGTACATAAAAGGGGACTTCCCAGTCGAAGGTAATGTTTGCAATTGTTACATTTTCCGATTGATGGATAATACTACCCATCATTAATCCATTTAATTTAAAAACAGCTCCTTGTCCATCTATAAAAAGGTTTTTCTGATTAATAATTGGTAGTGCAATATATTTAAGTCCATTCTCATTATTGCTGATATTTACATATTGCTGATATGCTTTTTCAGGATAAAAATCATAGGTTCTTTTTGGAATAATTAAAGTATCGATATTATCTGATTTGCATGTTTCTAAGGCATGAAAAAGTGCCAGACTTACATCGCTCTCATACTTTTTAAGGAAACTATCTAAAGAAATAGCTTTCTGAGCTTGCAAAGTGCTCTGCATTAAAAACAGAAAGCAAAATACTGATAAGAACTTATGCATACGTAAATTGAGAAAATAAAAATATTCTACTGCTAAAAAGTAGCAGTAGAATATTTTAGAGTTATTTGTTGGTTGAAATAATGTATAAAAACACCAGTTGCCGTGCATGAGCTACAACCGGCGTTTATAAGTTTTAGTAATTAGGATTTTGGGTTAAAAAAGGATTTAAATCCCTTTCCCTTTGTGGAATAGGTAAGAGATAGTGTTTAGCAGGATTAAATATCCTAGTTTCTACTGGTGTTGAGGAGAAACTTACACCTTCGTCTGTTACACTTAGTCCCATTACTTCCAGCCCATCATTTAACTCAATCCATTGCCAACGCTTAAAGTCAGAATAGAGCCAACCTTCCATAGGCAATTCTCTGATTCGCTCATTGTAAATATTTTCAAGCAGTTCACCTTTCGAAAATTGCCCTACTGTATAAAGGGGCAACAATTCTGAGGCCCTGCGTCGAACAGCATTTATTGCCTCATAAACACTTGGATCATTTTCACCACTATTTTGTGCCTTTGCTTCTGCGTAGTTTAACAAAATATCTGCATACCTAAAAATAATAAAGTTCATGGGAGAATCACCTGAGCCCCTTCTTGAAATATCTCCCGGAATTACATACTTACGCATGTGCATTTTTACCAAAGAATGATTCAAACTATTCATTTCATAAGGATACAAAATTTCAGTATTTGAAAAGTCGAGCCATCTCTTCCCGGGTCTTAAGATATTTACATCCATGCGTGGGTCTCTACCTTCAAAATAATCATAAATTTCTGGTGTAATTCTTGGATCTTCAATTACGTATTCGGGATTAGGATCAATTCTTTCATATTTTTCCACTAACCAAAGAGAAGGCTGTACCCAAGACCAACCGCTTACCGATGCACTTCTGTGAGCAAACATGTGTTCAAAAGTATTGCCCGATTCTACATCGCTATCTCCGACAGCCTGTACATCGAAAATAACCTCTTCGTGGTTTTCATTACTCAAAGCAAAAATATCTGCATAGTTTTCAATCAAAGCGTATTTTTGCAAATCTATAATTTCCTTCGAAGCTGCTTCAGCAGTAGCCCAATCTTTCTCAAGTAAAGCAATTTTCGTTTTAAGTGCCAATGCTGCCCCTTTAGTAGCCCTGCCAACTTCATACGCATCAACTGGTAGACTATTAATAGCATCTTCCACATCATTTTTGATGTTTTCTAGTACAGTGGCTTGCGGTGTCCTTTCAATCTGGGTATCTTCAAGTCCGGGAACATAGTCAAAATAAGGAACATCGCCCCAAGTAGAAGTAAGCGCATAAAAATACATAGCCCTCAAGAACTTAGCTTCTCCAATCATTATGGCTTTTAAATCGCTCTCATTTTCTGGGAAAGTAACATTTTCTATTTGTGTTAAAAAATCGTTGCAGCGAACAGCTCCCCTGTAATGTGCTCTCCAACCTGCTCGCACACGAACATTATTAGGATCGGCTAGACCAGAAGATATCTGTCTTACTTGTGGGTTCCGACAAAGTCCTATTGGGGTTAATAAATCAAAAGAAGCAAAACGTTCCCAAGAAAAAATAGATTGGTTTTCGCTGCTTCTCAAAGCATCGTAACACGATACCAACCCGGCTTTCGCATCGGTAGAAGTCCTCCAGAATGTTTGTTCTGATATTTGATCGAAAGGTTGCTTATTGAGCTCATCTTCACAGCCGCATACAAACAATATTAACGGCAAAGCGATATATATAAATTTTTTCATTTTCTTTTAGTTTGAGATTAAAAATCAACGTTAACACCTAATACAACTGTTCTTACATTGGGTATCCTGATACCGTATTGACGGGCGTTTCTTTCAGGATCGTGCCCCCATTTTCTGCTAAATTCGGAGAAGGTAAGTAAGTTTTCAGAACTTACATACACGCGTATATTATCAATTTCTGTTTTTGCAATGGGTATGGTATATCCTATCAGTAAATTTTTTACCCTAAGGAAAGAACCATTCTCCTGAAAAAATGTAGAGTTAATGGCATTAAAAGGAGAAGTGGTAGATAGTCTGTGAAGAGAAGTACTCGGATTTTCAGGCGTCCACCTGTCTAACCAAACCTCATGAAATTGCCCTCTATCTCCTTTACTTAAAGGATAAAAGGCTTCTGAAACACCTGTCCAAATATCCACATCAAGGTTGCCTTGTAGCAAGAGAGAGAAATCGAATCCTTTATACCTAAAACCTAAATTAGCACCTACCAAATACTTTGGCAATGTATTACCAATAATAGTTCTGTCTTCAGCAGTAATTTCATCATCTCCATTTAAATCTTCAAATATGAGATCTCCGGGAGCGGTATTGTCCCTATGGAAAGGCGCGTTTTCAATTTCATCCTCGCTTTGAAACACGCCAATATTTCTGTATCCATAGGTTGCAAAAATGGGTTGCCCTTCCTGTAACACATATTCCCCTGCTTGTTCTGATCCGGTAATGAAAGGTATATCACTAAGATATTTGGTTAACTCATTGTTTTGAATGGTAAGATTGAGCCCTGCCGAATAGGAAAATTCTCCTATATTATTTCTGTGCGTTACAGCAAATTCCCAACCTGTATTAAGTACTTCTGCCAGGTTCTCAAAAGGAGCCCCTTTCCAGCCTAGGTATTCAGGTATTTCTTGTTGAACAAGAATCCCATCAGTTAACCTATTGTAATATTCTGTAGTAAGGTTCAACTTTCCATTGAATAGAGATAAGTCCAATCCTATATTATAAGTAGTGGTTGTCTCCCATTGGATATCGGGATTAGCGATATCGTTTTGTGCAATGCCTAACGCTACATTGCCTCCAAAGCTATAGTTCTGATTGAGTGCATAAGTAGCTTGATAGGGATAATTTTGAATTTGACCATTGTTATTTTGAAGTTGTTGGTTACCCAATCTGCCCCAAGATGCCCTTACTTTCATATCACTAATGAAGCCCACATCCTGTAAAAATGCCTCTTCAGAAATCCGCCAGGCAGCTGATACAGATGGGAATACTCCCCATTTTTTTCCATCTCTAAACCTAGAAGAACCATCGTATCGAATATTACCTTCTAGTAAATATTTCTCTTGAAAATTGTAAGTAAATCGGCCAAAACCCGATATTAATGCCCACTCTTGTATACTTTGCTGCACACCAGGATTTTCAAGACCTGCACTAAGTACCGGAGTATTATTGCTTGGAAATTCAAAAATGGATCCTTGAAGTCTTTCAGATCTGAAGTTTTCAAATTGATAACCAGCCAATACGCTGAAGTTATGTTTTTTGATACTTTTTGTATAATTCAAGGTATAAAATGAAGTGAAAAGCGTATTATTATTGTTAATAGAACGTGCTTCTTCTCCACGATCACTACCTCCGCCTATACCCGTATTAAAATTCCATACGCCTCCTGTAGGAAGTAAGCCTAAGAAATAATTATTATTGGAATTGAAATAATTGAGCGCCAGCTTTGCATTAAAACTAAGCCCTTCGAGTATTTCCCAATTAGCATAAATCTGCCCTTGCATATTTTGTTCTTTAATTTGGTGCTGGGTAACAGAGGCCGTGGCTATCCAATTAGTTACAGTTCCTATACCGTCTACTTGAGCGCCTCCCCATCTTCCATCGGGAGACTGAATGGTAGGAATGTGCGGTGTATTTGTAAGACCCAGCGCATCTTCATTTAGAGAATTAGTTAGTGCCGGAGTGATATTAGACCAACGAATAAAAAGATTCGTACCTAATGTTAAGTTTTTGGCCAGTTTGTTCTCATTGTTTATCCTAAGTCCAAATCTTTCCTGCTTGTTGTTAGTACCAATACCGTCTTGATTAAGATAATTAAAAGAAGTTCTTATAGTACTTTTATCACTACCTCCACTAATTGTTACCGCGTGGTTGGTCATTGGAGCGTTTTCTCCTGCAAGAACATCAAACCAGTCGGTATTCGGATAGCGAAGTGGATCGTTACCATTTCGGTATTCATTAATTTGAGCATCGGTAAAAAGTTGAGGATTTCCTCCGTTTAACCAACCCTCATTTACTAACTCCATCCATTGTGCACCATCGGTTATATAATCTGGTCTTACAGCTACTCCCTGAAAACCCATCCAGCCATGGTAGTTTACACTTAAACCTTTGGAAGCTCTTTTAGTAGTAATTAATATTACCCCTTGTGCTGCCCTAGATCCATATATGGCTGCAGAGGCACCGTCTTTCAGTACAGAGATGCTCTCTATATCAGAAGGTAACACGTCATTAATTGAGGCTTCAGTACCGTCGACCAAAATAAGTGGAGAAGAGTTACCTAATGTGCCAACTCCTCTAATCTGGATAGCCGGATCATCTCCTCCTGCTATTCCAGTAGACTGTGTTATATTAAGTCCTGTTGCCAATCCTGCTAACAAGTTGGCTGTGTTGGGTACTGGTCGCTCTTCTATTTGTTTGGAAGCAATGCTACTTACTGAACCTGTAAGATTTACTTTCCGCTGCGTACCGTAACCTACTACCACTATTTCATCCAACTGCTCTAAATCAGTAATAAGTGCTACATCAATCGTTGACTGGTTGGCAACCTCAATTTCCTGCGTGGCATAACCAATATAGCTGAATTGTAAAACTGATCCTTCACTGGCTTCTAAGGCATATCTCCCTTCAATATCAGTAGTTGTTCCTATATTTGTCCCCTTAATTATAATACTTACTCCGGGTAAAGGTTCACTATCTTCTGAAGAGGTGACTACACCAGAAATTACAACTTGCAAGGGATCAGGTTCTTCTGTAATTTCAGTAAGGGCAGGTTGAAAATAACTTTTCTTGCTTACATAGATATTATCATTTACCCGCTTAAACTTCAGTTGAGCATCTTTAGAAAGAAACCTTAAAAATGAAGCTAGGGAAGCATTCTCATTATAAGTTGATATTTTTTGATTTTTATCTAAAGTAAGACCATTAAATACAAAGCTAAAATCCGTTTTCTGCTCTATAAGTAGCAGTGCATCTTCTAACCTTTCAGTTTTAACATCTATACTTACATAAATTTCTTCCAGACTTTTGTGTTGGGCATTTCCATCTTTGGCAATAAGTAGTGTTGCCAAAATCCCCTGCAGTATCATTCCTAGAATGGCATATCTAGACATATTGTAAATTTGTCTTAGTATTTTCAATTTCATATTTTTATATAGTTTTTAATTAGAAATAGTTAAAGACTAAGGCTCGTTAAAAAACAACAGAGGGTCGCATCTTTGAAGTCATAACAGCCTTAATGGTCAGTTCACTCTCATAGGTCAACTGACCTTTTTTTATCCTGAGTCTATCTTTTTATGCATGTTCATTAAGATTTAGATTGAAAAAATGAGTGCTTAAAAACGTTATATCTGTTTAAATGAAAAAGCTGAATGGCAACGCGCTATCTTTTACAAGTTAAAAATCATAAATTAGCCATAAGTCCCTCCGTTTAGGTAGTTCTGTACTAATGGATATACACTGTCTTTCCTTTTATCCTATAATTGAATTTAGAAGTATAATTTAAAGCATCTAAAACTGCTTCAAGGCTTTCATTTACAAATTTTCCGTTAAATTCCTCTTGGATTGATAATCCCTCTTCTACTATGAAATCTATCCCATACCATCTTTCCAAAGTTGTTTTAATCTCATTGAATGAAGCATCTTTGAAATAAAGTGTATTTTCTCTCCATCCAAAAACTACTATTTCATCAAAATCACTTTTTTTAATTTCCTTCTGATCTTTGTTAAAAGTTACCATCTCACTAGCTATAAGGGTATTAGGCGGTGCTTGACTGGCATCTACACGAACTTTCCCTTCTGCTACTGCTACTTTAATTTCTTTCTCATCGGGGTAGGCCTTTATATTGAAGGCTGTTCCTAATACAGTAGTTGTTATATCTCCAGTAGTTATTACAAATGGTTTAGTTGAGTCCTTAGCTACTTCGAAAAAGGCCTCTCCCACCAGTGATACTTGCCTGAATTCGTCAGAAAAAGATTCAGGAAAACTTAGACTACTTTCCGAGTTTAATTTTACCCTGGTACCATCTTTCAAAGTAAGAATTAGCTTTGCCCCTTTTGGCGTTTTCCTTTCTATAATTGTATTTGCTACTAATTGAGTGCTTGGCTCTTTATCTTTATTAAGGAAATTAGAATAATACAAAACTGAAGTCGCAGCCAGAAATACAAACACAGCTGCTATTTTTCGCCAATAAGGAAAAATAGAAAAATGATGTGTACCTCTTGTAGTATTTT
>JBCDJE010000044.1:0-12970 GCA_038748185.1 Bacteroidota bacterium | reverse complement strand
GAAAAGGGAAATATATGGTACATATCCTTTTTGATGGTGTAAGCATCATCTCCTATGAGGTGCTAGTCTCTAACTAAGAAATTATAAATTTAAAAAATATGCCCCTCACTCTATGTGTAATTTTATGCTTATGGTTTTTTCCTTAATATTACCCCATCTCTTTCTCCTTATTCAAAGTCTGTTGCCATTTCCAGGCGCTTTCCATCATTTCGTCTAAGCCAATTTTAGTTTGCCAACCTAATTTCTTTAAGGCTTTTGAGCTATCGCTGTAAATAGCTTCAACATCACCGGGGCGACGAGGACCCACTTCATAATTCAATTTTTCACCTGTTACCCTTTCAAAAGCTTCAATGACTTCTAATACCGATACACCATTGCCTGTTCCCAAGTTAAATACTTCATAATTGCTCTCATTTTTTCCATCAAGCAAATATTGTAAAGCATTGATATGGGCATCAGCAATATCTGTTACATGGATGTAATCCCTCACGCAAGAACCATCACGTGTATTATAATCACTACCAAAAACAGTGAGCTTGGGTAAAACTCCTGCAGCAGTTTGGGTAATATAAGGAACCAAGTTACTGGGCTTGTTAATAGGGTTTTCCCCGTTTTTACCTGTATGGTCTGCACCTACCGGATTAAAATAGCGTAAGCTAATCGCCTGAACTTTATTTACATGGATAATACTTTGGATAATTTCTTCGCCAATTTTCTTAGTATGTGCATAAGGCGATTCGGTAGGGCTTAAAGGCGTATCTTCATTCACAGGTAGGCTAGCTACATTGCCATACAATGAGCAACTTGATGAAAAAATGAAATTATTCACGTTATATTTCTCACAACACCAAAGAATATTCAATAAAGAATTAATATTGTTATCGTAGTACCAGCCGGGTTTATCAACCGATTCACCAACTGCTTTTAAGGCTGCAAAATGAATGACTCCGGTAATGTCTTTATTTTCTTCAAAGAGAGAGGCTGTTTGCTCTCGGTCGCACACAGCTATTTTATAGTTTTTAATAACTTTTCCGGTAATTTGTTCAATACGACACATAGTGCCTTCAGAAGAATTCACACAGCTATCCACTGATATTACTTCAAAATCAGTATTTCGTATTAATTGGATGATTGTATGTGAGCCGATATAACCACAACCTCCAGTTACTAATATTTTGTCTTTGCTCATTGCTTTATGTAAGTTTATTGAAATCTATTTCACCTTGTACCAAGTTTGCGTACGATAAAAGAAAGCGACATAGCCTCTTAATTTTAGCGTTTCATCGTCCTCTAACCATATTTTACAATCATAAATTTTCCCTTTTTCAGGGTCAAGTACGGTGCCATCTTCCCATTCTTCACCATCTTTCGATAAGTCTCTGATTATTTCCATGCCTAGTACCGGTTTATTGTAGCGGTCATCATTTTTAGGGCACTCCTCACAAATTGGATTCTCCTCATCAGGTTCTATCAGCCGATCTATTTTACCGAAGAGTTTTCCCTCTTTCTCATAGATTTCTACTACAGACTTTTCTTTACCGGTCTCATCATCAATAGTTTTCCATTTCCCAATCGGGCTTTGTGAGTAAGCTAAACTGCTGATTATTAGTAAATTAAAAATAATAACTGATTTTTTGATATGCATATTAAAGTTGTTTATTTTAAACATAGCAAAAGTACATGCCTTTATAGATAATGAAAATTTACACTGTGAATTTAATAGTATGGATTTCAAAAGGATTAAAAAATAGTTTTACAATATTCCCTTCTGTTTCTAATTCATCCAAATCCCTTTCCATTAAATTAACTAACTTAATTTCCTTAAAATTAAACCCTACTGCCAAATGGGCATAACAATCTACCCCTGAAGATTCATAAAGCCTAACAATTATTCCATCAGAATATTCAGCTAGTTTTACAGCTTCAATAATAATGTTATACCTATCTGTTTTCAAGCCTGTAAAATGTGCTGGTAAGATACCTTGTTGTTTCTTTACGGGAATGTTTTGAGGAGGGATATTTAATTGATAAGCTTCTTGCGGTACTTTCCCTTTTACATGATCATTTAAGTGCGGGAACAAAGCATAGGTGAATTCATGAATATGCATATCTGCAAGAGGATCGGGGTTTTTTGGCGATCTCAATAAATTAAGACTTATGGTATTACCTTTAATTTTATGACCATACTTACAATCATTCAACAAAGCAACTCCATAATTTGGTTGGGAAATGTCAGCCCACTTATGAGCGACTACCTCGAATTGTGCCATATCCCAAGAAGTATTGTAATGGGTGGGTCTTTGGGCATAACCATACTGTATTTCGAATGTAGCTTGTCTTGATCGAATATTTACAGGAAACTCTGCTCGAAGCATTTTATCGGTTTCCTGCCAGTTAACTTTAGTTGTAAAGTCAATTCTTTTAGTGAAGGCTTCTAAGCTTACTATTTGAGTAATCGCAAAATATCTGTCTTCATAATCAAACTGAATAGCAGCTCTCAAAGGTCCGGTTTCTAAAATCTTGATTCCAGAGAGCGTTGGTTGCTCAGGGGGTACTTCTTCGTAATAAATATCTACGTCCCAAGCATCCCATAAGAGTGGTTCATCTTTATAAATTTTAAAAGCATTTCCCTTTTTTCCTTCTGCCAATACTTCACGTTTCGCTTCTTTATCATAAATATTCAAAATATTACCGTTTTCCTCATCAAAAACCATTTTAATTAGAGGGTTTTCAAGCGAGTTTTCAGTAACTATCAATGTGTTTTTAGGAATAGCGAGCTGTACATTATCACTTTCGCCAATAATAGTATGTCCACAAGAAGGAATACTTGTTTTTACCAAAAGTGTTTTTTCTTCTTCTGTTTCTAAAACCTGTACAGGAACTACATCGCCTGATAAGTCAACCAATGGTTTATCTGTAAAAGGTACTTCTACAAGTCCATCGCGCTCCCAGCTTAACGAATTAAGTAATAGTAAACCTGTGTCAAAATGGGTGTTTTGCACTTTTTCGGTCAAGGCGCCTTTAGCTTCTGTTAAAAGACTTTCTAGTTCTTTTTTTGTCTGTTTATATTGTCCTATACTTTCTAGGTGTACTTGTGTAACTGAAGTCCCAGGGATAATATCGTGGAACTGATTAAGTAGTAATACTTTCCAAAGTCGATCTAAAGCCTCTTTAGGGTAACTCTTAGGAATATAAAGGGCAAAAAACATTTCTACCTCTCTAAGTAAAAGTTCTATTTTGCGATTGAGCTTTTTAGTAAGTGCATGAGTAGTAAGTGTACCTCGGTGAAGTTCTAAATATAATTCTCCATCCCACTTTTGTAAATCCCGACTTTCTTTAGCAGCTTTTTTAAAGTAATCAGCCGCAAACTCCATTTTTACTCTAGGTAGTCCTTCTAAACTTTTTGCACGTTTCAATTTCTCAATATAAATCCGGCTTGGTCCACCACCACCATCACCGGCACCGTAGAGAAACAAAGCATGTTCAGATCTTTCTGTATCAAAGTTTTTTCTTTCCAAGTTTCTCAAATCCTGGGCACTGACATCAGAGCGGTAATTGTTAGGTGCCAAAAAATGAGAGAAAATTTCTGTTCCATCAATCCCTTTCCAAATGAAAGTATGATGAGGAAAAGTATTGAACTGATTCCAAGATATTTTCTGGGTCATGAAATAGTTGACATCCGACTTGATGAGCAACTGAGGGAGTGCTGCACTATACCCAAAAACGTCTGGCAACCACAAATTGTCAACTTCAACATTAAACTCTTCTAAAAAGAATTTTTTACCATGAATAATCTGCCTTACCAGTGATTCTCCCGAGGAAAGATTACAATCGGCTTCTACCCACATAGCTCCTTGGCATTCCCATTGTCCTTTTTTTACAGCATCTTTAATACGTTGATAAAGCCCAGGATAAGTATCTTTCATCATTTGGTAAAGTACAGGCTGGCTGGCTCCGAATTTATAATCGGGATACTCATTCATAAGCAGCAATGCAGTAGAAAAAGTACGTGCTGCTTTTCTTACTGTCTCTCGCAAAGGCCAAAGCCAGGCAATATCAATATGGGCATGCCCTATAGAAGAAGCTTCAATAGAAGAAGCATTTGCTTTTCTGTCCAGTTCTTTTTTTAAAATAGCCCGGCACTCAGCCACTTCTTCACTTGTTCCGTCTCTATAAATGTTTATACATTCATTAAGCGTATACATGAGTACTTTATGATGTCTTGAAACAGGTGCAATATCTTCCATCAGATTGGCAAGCAAGTCATACTCTATGTATAAGTACCATTTTTCTCTATCAAAAATGGCTAAATCTGCTTGGTTAAAAACACCATCTTCCATTGATTCGTAGGTGAGTACATTCTCTACACCTAAAATATTATTCGCTCCAGCATCCACCATCAATTCTACCTTTTCTCCACCATTTGCTTCATTAAAAAGGTATATCCGCTTTTTAATGATGGTTTCTTTCATCGTCCACTCAATACGTTTATTCGTGAGTCCCTGGATCGGATTGCCATCAATATCGAACAAGCAGCCTTCACCTCCTACATCAATAAGTGCTACAACCTCATAACCCGCAAATTCGGCAGGTACTTCTCCTTTAAATTTAAACCAAGCACAATCATACAATTCACCCCATTTCTTACCGGGCTCGATTTTTTCAAAATTGATTTTCTGCGCTTTTTGAAATGGAATAGGCTCTTTAGTTTTATGATAAGAAGCTTCAAGAGGGATATTACCAATATAATAATTCTCTTTTAACTTTTTTCTGAATTTGGTAATTCTGGCAACGGTCAGTTCGGGGTGCTTTCTCATAAAAAATATATACTTGCCCTTTGAAAAATTTTAAAGTGTAAAGGTTGTATTGGAAGGACGAATTCTTCTTAATTTAAGATACAGAACAATTGAAATTAAATGCCAATTTAAATAATGATTTAAAACTTAACCTTTCAATAAACAAATATTCATGAAAAATTTTCAGGATAAAGTGGTTTGGATAACCGGTGCTTCTTCGGGTATTGGAGAAGCATTGGTAAAGGAATTTGCCAAAAGAAAAGCCAAGATTATATTATCTTCCAGAAGGAAGGATGTGCTTGAAAAAGTAAGAGATAATGCCAGCTTGAATGCAGAAAATAGTTTAGTACTACCACTTAATCTAGAAAAGGCGCAAGGATTTGAAGCGCAAGTTGAAGAAGTGCTCAAGACTTTTGGCAGGCTGGATATATTAATTAATAACGGTGGAATAAGTCAACGTTCTTTGTTTATGGATACTAAGCCTTCAGTTTTAAGAAAGATCATGGATGTGAATTTTATAGGGACTATAGCTTTAACAAGAGCAGCTTTACCTTACCTTATTCAACAACCGGAATCTCAGCTAGTAGTTGTGAGCAGTGTAGTGGGAAAGTATGGTACTCCTATGAGAACAGCATATTCGGCATCTAAACACGCTGTAAATGGCTTCTTTGATGCTCTGAGGGCTGAATTGTGGCAGAAAAGAGTGAGCGTATTAATTGTTTGTCCGGGGTATATTAAAACCAATATTTCATATAATGCGCTAACTGCTGATGGTAGTCCACAAAAAAAGATGGATAAGGGGCAAGCTACAGGGCTTTCCGCTGAAAATTGTGCTACACAAATTATAAAGGGGATTCAGCAAGGGAAAAGAGAAATTTATCCTGCAGGCGTAAAGGAATTATTTGGCGTTTATATGAAGCGCTTTTTCCCCGGTTTGTTTTCCTCTTTAGTAAGGAGGATAAATGTTACTTAGTATCTTATTTATCAGCCTTATTATAAATTACTTTAATGATATTGCACGATATATTAAGAAGAAATATATCGTGCAAATTATAATTTTTTACTTTTCTATTAGTGTCTTTCAGTTTAAGTGATTTTGAAAAAATTTGCTAATATGTTCTACAGAAGTAGTGACTTGTTGAGGTTGGTCATAATAATCGAAATGGTTACCATCTCCCCAAATCAATTCTTTTTCACCTTGCAAATCATTATAAAACGTTTTGGCATTATTTGGAAGGGCTGAGTTATCAGAATGTACCATTATAAATGGAATATCAATCTCAGAAGCTTTACTCATAGGGTCAAAATCTAACCAGGTGTTCCAGCTCATTACAGCGAACTCGTTCTTCCATTCTTTTATACCTCCTCCTCTGCTTTTATCCATATAGTATTCCATAGGGCCAACGTGCGAAGCCGTCTGGTCAGTATTATGATAAGCAGGAATGATGTCATTTACACCTGTATTAGCGAACTTACTCTTGGCATTAGTACCTGCTTCTCTTAATGTAGCTACGTTTTCTTCACTACCATATAAGAGGGGGAGTGCTTCTTGGTTAGGTAGCCAGGCAGCAACAGTTGCCACTGCTTTTAATCGAGGATCTTGAGCGGCAAGGTAGGCGATATTTCCACCTGAAGTACATACTCCAAGTGCTCCTACAGACTTTACATAGTCTAGCGATAACAAGTAAGTAACAGCAGCTTCTAAGTCTTTAAGTTTAAGTTCGGGGTCTTCATATTGGCGAGGTTGCCCTTCGCTTTCACCAAAATTGCGATAATCTATTGCTAGTGTAATAATGCCTCGTTCAGCTAATTTTTCGGCATAAGTTCCAGCCATTTGCTCTTTTACAGATGTTAATGAACCACCTACTACAGCTGCGCCATATTTTTCATTGAGGTTAAAGTTTTCAGGAAAATAAAGATTGCCAATAAGTACCAATCCATCGCTTTTAAATTCTATTCTCTTTTTCATAGTTTTTACATTGTTAAGTTGTGAATTTGACTTTGTTGAAGCAGTTAGAATACCGATTGCCAGAACTACTATCAATGTTATTTTTTTCATGCTTTTTGTGTCTATTTGTTTTATGTTTCAAAGATGAAGGAGTGAAGGGGTTTACTGATAACAAAAATCAAATTAGTAATAACAAAATTCAAATAATGTTACTCATGTAAATGAGGTAATAGATATTTCACGTAGTGGATATTAGAAGATTTACCGAAATAGATGGGTCTTTAAAGGAATCATTGAGCACTAATTTCCTTCTCTCAAAACAGATTTCATTTGATAATCCTAATCTTAAAAAGCAGATGTGTAAAAAAAGAAGCGTTTGTATTGATAAATTTCGCCAAGAAATATTTAAACCTAGCAATAAAGTTGGAATGTAGTAGAGGAAAGATTCAGTACCAACCTTATTGCTTTATAAGCAAAATATCGCATCTCAAATTTGATAAAACCAATATGTTTACATTTTGAAAATGAAGTAATTTATCTTGGAAAGAAGCCTGAGCTAATATCTTTTTTAAGATTTTTTTAATTGATATGAAATACCTAATTGTACAGCTCTATTTCTTTTCATAAAGTTATTATCGCTTTGGTGCACAATCTGTGCTCCCAAACCGTAAATGCTTTCTAGATCAACACGCCATCTGTTAAACTGTAATGATGTACCCAGTGTAGTATAAGCTCTAAAAAAGTGGCTATTTTTTGCTGGGATTAGTTCATCAGAGAGGCCAATAAATACAAAGTCGTTACTAAAAGTACTCCCAAAATTAGCTCCGGGTCCTACATAGAGCTGCCATTTGCTTTCTACTATAGAGAAATTAAATATATAAGAGGCTTGTAATACAAATTCATTTTCAATGATGCATAGACCTACAAAATCACCTGTATAATAAGGGTCAGCATTCTCGTTTTCTGTTATTTTTGACATGTCAATCATCGCTTCTCGAGCTAAATTAACACTTGCCCCAAGTCTAATTTCTTGCGTTACCTTGTTATTGTACAGTTGTTTTGTAGGTGTAAATACTAAATCGAAGCCAATGTTACCACCTTCAAGTCTAGCATAGCGATACGCTTCTTCATAGTCGCTAAGCTTAAAACCTGAGGTATTAGCACCTTTTATCATGCTGAGTAAACCTTCGGGGGAAAGGTTGTCATATGTATCAAAAAAAGAGCCCACGTGAAAGCGAACGTTCTTTAAAGTCATTTTTTTTAATGGGCGATCTTGAGCAAAAATATGAGCAGTACTAAGGATAGAAACTCCAGTAACTAAGAGAAATATTTTTTGTAGTGAGTAGTATGTTTTCATAAAGTCTTCTTAAAATTTGAGGTTTTATCACAGTGAATCTAAATACTATACGACTCAGATAAAAAATAAGCTACTTGTTTTTCAAAATAAAAAGGATTAACTTCTTGATATAAGTCATAATGCAATACGTGTATTTGCTTATTCTATTGATGATTGTCATTTCCTAATACTTCCAACCAGCTAATTTTGAATATCGCTTGAATAGGTAAGCCATTCGAGTGTTTTAAAATTCTTTTTCAAAATTTTCTCACCTAAACCTAACTCATCATGAAAGTATACGATGAAAAACACATCAAAAACATTGTTTTGCTGGGAGGGGCGAAAGCTGGCAAGACTACACTTGCCGAAACCATGCTATACGAAGCCGGCATTATAGATAGACGTGGTACTGTTGAAGAAAAAAATACAGTTTCAGATTATCATGAAATAGAGCACGAGCGAGGTAATTCTGTTTATGCAACTACCTTGCACACTGAATGGAGAAATTATAAAATAAATATCATAGATACTCCTGGTCTTGATGATTTTTCAGGGGAAATTGTTTCTTCGTTAAGAGTGGCAGATACTTGTGTTATTGTACTGAATGCTACCCATGGTGTTGAAGTAGGTACTGAGTTAATTTGGCAAAATATAGATACTTATAAAAAGCCAACAATAATAGCTATCAATCAAGTAGATAACGAAAAAGCCGATTTTCAGAACACGGTTGATATGGCTAAAGAAAGTTTTGGTGAGGCTGTAACTTTAATGCAATATCCTTTTAATGCAGGAAGCGGCTTTAATGCCATTATCGACTTATTAAAAATGGTCATGTACCAATTTCCTGTAGGAGGAGGTAAACCTGAAAAACTTCCTATTCCTGAGAGTGAAAAAGAAAGAGCAGAGCAGCTGCATAATGAGTTAGTAGAAAAAGCGGCAGAGAATGACGAAAATCTAATGGAATTGTATTTTGAAAAGGGGACACTTTCTGAAGATGAGCTGAGATCAGGATTAAAAATTGGTATGCTTAATCACGATGTATTTCCAGTATTTTGTCTCTCTGCAAAAAATAACATGGGCAGTGGTAGAATGATGGGCTTTATCGATAATGTAGCGCCTTCTGCTATTGAGCTTTATCCTGAAAAAACAGTTAGTGGAGAAGAAGTAAAATGCGATGTAAATGAACCAACAAGCCTATTTGTGTTTAAAACTCTTGTGGAGCCTTATCTAGGTAAGATAACTTTTTTTAAAGTTTGTTCGGGTGTATTAGAAGTGGGTATGGAACTAGAAAATGCACAGACTGATGTAGTGGAACGGATCAATCAATTGTATATAATGGACGGTAAGAATAAGAATACTGTCAGTAAATTGGTTGCCGGAGATATTGGTGCTACAGTGAAACTAAAAAATACCCAAACAAATCATACACTTAATGCTAAAGGAAATAAGTTTGCCTTTACACAAATGGAATTTCCTAGTGCGAGAATCAGAACAGCTATTAAAGCCAAAGATAAGCAGCATGAAGATAAACTTTCAGAGGTGATAAAGGAAATTCATGAAGAAGATCCAACTATAGAAATAGAGTATTCAAAAGAACTTAGACAGTTGATTCTTTCGGGGCAAGGAGAACTGCACTTGGCTGTAACGCGATGGAGATTGGCAAATATCTATGGAATAGAAGTAGATTTTATAACTCCAAAAATTTCATATAGAGAAACCATACAGAAAGTAGCTACTTCAAATTACAGACATAAAAAGCAATCAGGAGGAGCCGGACAATTTGCTGAGGTAACACTTACTATTATGCCTTACACAGCAGGTATGGAAAACCCAGAAGGCTTTAATATTAGAGGAAAGGAAGAGATTGATTTAGAATGGGGTGGAAAGTTAGTGTTTTATAATTGTATAGTAGGAGGAGTAATTGATGCAAGATTCTTACCCTCAATTTTAAAAGGAGTGATGGAAATGATGGAAGAAGCTCCCTTAACGCATTCTTATGCCAGAGACATTTGCGTATTAGTGCACGATGGTAAAATGCATAGTGTAGATTCCAATGATATTTCGTTTAAAATAGCAGGCAATAAGGCGTTTAAAGAAGCTTTCATTAATGCAGATCCAAAGTTGATGGAACCCATACAAAACATCCAAGTTTTAGTGCCTGAAGACTTAACAGGAGATGTAATGACAGATTTGCAAACACGTAGAGCTATTATTACTGGAGTTGACTCAAAAGGATTATATCAATCAATAAATGCTAAAGTTCCTTTAGCTGAACTTGATAGATATTCTACTTCACTAAAATCTATTACACAGGGGAGAGCAAGTTTTAATCTTGAACCCGCCGGATTTGAAACCGTGCCTTATGATGTACAAGCTAAATTAGTCAGCCAGAGTATGGTTGAAGAAGAGGTATAAAATACTGCCTGTACATTTTTAATATGAAGACCTTCTTTTTTGAAGGTCTTTTTTTATGGAAATGCTCCTCCTGTCAGTGAAAGTTTCCGTTGTTTACCAACTTTTTTCTTCATTTATGTTTAAGTACATAAAGTTATATTTCACTGAAATGCCCATAAGAAAAACGAATAAGACAGGTTTTCCACAGATAGATAATTGGTTTAGGCAAAAAGGTTGGCAGCCTTTTGCTTTCCAAAAGGAATGTTGGGAACACTACCTTCAAGGCAAAAGTGGTTTGCTAAATGCGCCAACAGGAAGTGGGAAAACATATGCGCTTTGGGTGCCTTGTTTAATGGAATATATACAAGAATTTGAAGACGAATGGCAAAAGCCAAGAAAAAATGGATTAAGAATACTGTGGATTACTCCATTGAGAGCGCTAACCAAAGATATCCATAGGGCAATGGAAGAATTGGTAATAGAACTAGGGCTTTCTTGGAGAGTTGCCTTTAGAACCGGAGATACCTCTGCCTCAGAGCGACAGAAGCAAAAAAGAAACAGTCCTGAGTGTTTAATTACTACACCTGAGAGCTTACACCTCATGTTAGCGCAGAAAAATTATTCTGATTTTTTCAAAAGCCTAAATACAGTTATTGTAGATGAGTGGCACGAATTACTAGGAAGTAAAAGAGGCGTACAAATTGAATTAGCCCTTTCAAGGTTACGGGCAATTAGGCCAAAACTTAAAACTTGGGGGATTTCAGCTACAATTGGGAACTTAGAAGAAGCTGCCGATATATTAATAGGGAGAGAAAGCGTAATTGTAAGATCGGAGTTGAAGAAAAAAATTGAAGTAGTTTCCATTCTTCCAGACGCTGTAGAAAAATTTCCTTGGGCAGGACATTTAGGAACTAACTTAATTGAAAAAATCATCCCAATTATTGAAGCCAGTAATTCAACTTTAATTTTCACGAATACAAGAGCACAAACAGAAACTTGGTACCAGAAATTAATGGAAGTAGCTCCACAATTCGCTGGTGCAGCAGCCATGCACCATGGTTCTCTCGACAGAGAAATTAGAGATTGGGTTGAAAGTGCCATTCACGAAGGAAAATTGAAAGTGGTAGTTTGTACCTCAAGCCTTGATCTTGGAGTTGACTTTAGACCAGTAGAAACGGTAATCCAAGTAGGAGGGCCTAAAGGAGTTGGAAGATTTATGCAAAGAGCAGGAAGAAGCGGACATCAACCTGATGCATTAAGCAGAATCTATTTCCTGCCAACACATTCATTGGAATTAATTGAGGGTGCTGCATTGCGGCAAGCTGTGCAAGAAGTGGCTGAGCAAAACAATATTCGCCACATGGAATCCAGAAATCCAATATCAAAACCCATTGATGTATTGGTGCAATATCTGGTTACACTTGCTGTATCCGATGGCTTCACTCCTAAGGTAATATTCGAAGAGATTAAAAAAACATTTGCTTATAAAGACCTTGATAAAGAAGAATGGTATTGGTGCTTACAATTTATTACTTCGGGTGGGGAAAGTTTAGGTGCTTATGAAGAATTTAATAAAGTACTTATAGAAAATGGTATTTATAAAATTCTTTCTAGAAAGATTGCCATGCAACACAGGATGTCAATGGGTACAATTGTAAGCGAACCACTAGTGAAAATCAAATATATTTCAGGCGGATATATTGGCACAGTAGAAGAAATCTTTGTTTCTCGGTTAAAATCCGGTGATTCCTTCTGGTTTGCAGGTAAGAGCCTCTTATTTGTTAAAATGGATCGGATGACAGCGCTGGTGAGAAGAAGTAAAAAGAAAACAGGATTAGTACCGCGTTGGCTTGGTGCTCGATTACCCCTTTCTTCTGAACTTTCACAACTAATTAGGACTAAGCTCGATGGTAATAAAACGGCTAAAGATGTAGAACTTATAAAGATACAACCTATACTTAAATTACAACAAAGCTGGTCTATAATACCTAAAAAGAACGAATTATTAATAGAATATACAAAAAGTGGTGAAGGTTTTCATTTATTTATATATCCTTTTGAAGGTAGAATGATACATGAAATAATGGCGGCTTTAATTTCTTATCGTATAAGCCAACTTACACCTATTAGTTTTTCTTTTGCAATGAATGATTATGGGTTTGAATTACTGGCAGATAAACCCATACCCCTACAACATGCATTAGAACTTGACTTATTTACTACAGAAAATTTACTTTTCGATATAGAGCAAAGTATTAATAAAACAGAAATGGCAAAGCGCAGATTCAGAGAGATCGCTGTTATTTCAGGATTAATTTTTCAGGGGTATCCGGGGAAAAATAAAGCTGGCAAACACTTACAAGCTTCTTCAGAGCTATTGTTTAAGGTTTTTTCTGAATACGATTCAGATAATCTTTTAATACGTCAAGCTTTTAATGAAGTAATTGACTCTCAACTTGAAAAAGGAAGACTTATAAATGTCTTAAAGAAAATTCG
>JBCDJE010000043.1:0-13018 GCA_038748185.1 Bacteroidota bacterium | reverse complement strand
GCCATCTTTCTTGAAATAGCAATACTGCTTTTATTAGTCAAAGCTGTAGCTGCATCCCCTGCAATTACTTCATAGTCAAACATTTTGAAAAAATCTTTCCCTGCACGCGAGCCTTCAAGCTTATGGATTTTTTCTCCTACTTGGAAAGTTTCTGGATATCCCCAAGGCAACTCATAACCGGTTGCATAAAAGTTGATATTTTCCACTTCTGGAATGGCTTCTTTAATATCCTCTAATGGGATGTACCTGCGATTATCTGCAACTCTTATTGGTGTAGCATAACTTCCATTTGTCTGATCGCTTGAAGAAACAGTTTGATATATATTGTACAAGTTTTTATTTTGATGGAAGTTATCTATGCTTCTCTCATCTTGTATCCATAGAAAAATAAATAAGAAGCATGTCATGCCTAAAGCCAAGCCAAAAATATTGATAGCAGAAAATGCTTTGTTACGGGTAATGTTTCTTAATGCAACTTTAAAATAATTTCGTATCATATCAGTAAAAAGAGGTTTTGAATAATGTGATGTTTGTCGTTTCAAAATAGTTGGGCGCATATAAGCAAGTACTTCTCGCCAGTACCATTTTCTAGCTTTTGCCTCCCCCATCTTTTGTGCCTTTAAGTAATATCTTTCATGTAAATCACCCATCACCTCTTCGAGTAGATGAGGCGCACAAAACCGTTCTAGCAACTTATCTAGCCAACGAGGTGGTGCATACGGTTTCTTAGGTATTTTAGGAGGCATGTGTTGAAAATCTTTTTTTTAATATTAGACACTGAATGTTACTCTGATCGTAAAGATTTTACCGGATTTACTATTGCTGCTTTTATAGCTTGAAAGCTAATGGTAAACCAAGCTATGAAAATTGCCAATATTCCACTCATACCAAACATCCACCAGCTAAGTGTTATTCTGTATGGGAAGCCTCGCAACCAGTAGTTCAAGCCCCAGTAGGCTATGGGGATTGAGATGGCAATTGCCAGTAGTACCAATTTTGTGAAACCAGAAGACATTAAAATTACTACTTGCTTGATACTAGCGCCAAGTACCTTTCGAATGCCTATTTCTTTTATTTTTAACTCAGCTGTAAATGATGCTAAGCCATATAAACCCAGACAGGCTATTACTATAGCAATCACAGTAAAAAAAGAAAATATAGTTATAAATTTTTGATCTGCCTTATATTGTCTCTCAAAGTCTTTATCCAAAAAATTGTATTCAAAAACCCCATAAGGTATAATTTCATTGTACTTTGTTTCGATTAGGTCAAGTGCCTCTTTGTATTGATCTCCAGCTAACTTAATAGTTGCATAACCAGGAGTTCTAGTGCCATTCATCACTATTATAAATGGCTCAATGGCTTTATTGACTGACATAAAATGAAAATCCTTTACTATACCTACCACATACCCCCTTCGTCTTTGCCATTTTAGTTTTTTGCCAATAGCTTCCTCAGGATTCAACCAACCCAACCTACGCATCCCTGCTTCATTTAATATAAAAGCCTCATTTTCATCCGTTTCGTATCTTTCATCAAATTCTCGCCCTGCAATAATTTTTAAGTTATAATTTTTAATAAAATCATAATCAACAGCCAGATAACGCATATCACTCCACTCAGCTTCATCGTCCCAGCCTATCCTTACTACATTGTTAGATAATTGCAATCCAGGAACTCTGGATGACAAGGTCGTTCCTTTCACTTCGGTATAACCCTCCAAAGCTTCTTTTAGCTGCGTGAAATTTTGAAGGGCTTCATTAGTAAATTTTGTTGGAATGACAATCATCCTGTCTTTATCAAAGCCCAACTCTTTATTTCGCATAAAATTTAGTTGGTTAAAGACTACAAGAGAACCAGTTATTAACATTACTGAAATAGTAAACTGAAAGACTACTAAGGCTTTTCTTAGCATATTACTATTTGCTGAAGCTTTAAAACCTCCTTTTAATGTTTTAATAGGTTGAAATGAAGAAAGAAAAACAGCAGGATATAAACCAGCCAATAAACCAACTAGTAAAACCACTAATAATATAAATATCCACAATATGGGATTATCTGTAAAACTGAGTGATAGTTGCTTTTCTGTAAATTGATTGATAATTGATAAACCCAAGAAGGTAGTCGCTAACGATAATATCAATGAAAAGCATGTAATCATTAATGATTCTCCGAGAAACTGAAATATCAATTGGGGACGATATGCACCTATTACTTTCCGAAGTCCTACTTCTTTAGCCCTTGTAGCCGATCTAGCAGTAGCTAGATTCATAAAATTAATACATGCTATTACTAAAATAAATATGCCTACAATGAGAAAAATATATACATGAGATGCTTTGTTATTTTCTGAAATTTCATGCCGTAAGTTTGAATTTAAATGAATGTCCTCAAGTTGTTGTAGAAAATATTCTTGCTTATAACCTGAGTCATCTTCTTGACTAGCAATGTATTCACGAGAAATGAATTTTATTTTATCTGAAAGTGCCGCTATATCTGTACCATCAACAACTTGCATATAGGTATAAGTACTAAAATTCCACCAGCTTTCCATGTAAATATTCAAGCTGTACTTCGTTTGCATAGAAGCAAGAAAATCAAATTGTAAGTGTGAATTAGTTGGTATTTCTTCCAGAATCCCGGTAATATTAAATTGCATAGAGTCCTCTGGGAGAAACAGCGCCTTACCAATTACATCGGTACTATTAAAGTATTTCAATGCTGCCTCTTTCGAAATTACCATAGAAAATGGTTCTACTAATGCAGTAGCAGGATCACCAGCAAATAACGGAAAAATAAAAAGGTCAAAAAAATTGGAATCAGTGTAGTGGATGGTTTCAAAAAAACGATCAGTTTTATCAAGATTTTGTATAATCTTGTTATTCGTTACTTCTATCCGTACACACTGTGTTATCTCTGGATAGTCTTTTTCCATCATCGGTCCAACGACGGGACCCATTGTGGCGTTTACTTCAGAACCTGCATTATTTGGTAAGTAATACGTACATCCTAAACGATAAATTTGTTTTGACTTTTCGTGAAACTTATCAAAGCTGATTTCATCGTATACAAAGAGGGAAATAATGATGGCACAAGTAAGCCCTATAGTTAAGCCTAAAATATTGAGTGCTGAATACACTTTATACTTTAGAATAGAACGAAAGGCTATTTTGAGGTAATTTTGTATCATATCAGTAAATATCGGTTTAGCATAAGGAGATGGTTGTCTTTTAAAAATAGTCGGTCGCACATAGGCAAGTGTTTCTCGCCAATATCTTTTTCTGGCTTTTTGCTCACCTATTTTCTTTACATTCAAATAGTATCTTTCGTGTAAATCACCCATCACCTCTTCGAGTAGATGTGGCGCACAAAATCTAGCTAGTATTCTATCTGGCCAACGAGGTGGGCGATATGGCGGTTTCGCATTACTCATTTCTTAAACTATCAACTGGATTTGAAAATGCCACACGTAATGTATTGAAGCTGATAGTACCTATAGTAATTACTAGCGTTAATAGAGCGGAGGCTAAAAAGTTGAACCACTTGATCTCTGTTTGATAAGCAAATGTTTGCAACCAGTCATTCATAAAGAAGTAAGCCAGAAAAAAGGAAAAGAAAATAGAGATGATAATAAGTATTATAAAATCTTTATAAATAAGGCTGATTATGCTAGGCACACTCGCACCTATTATCTTTCGTATACCGATTTCTTTAGCCCTTTGCTCAATAGTATAAGCAGCTAACCCTAGCAATCCCAAACAAGCAATCATCGCAGCGATTATAGAAAATGAAGTAAATATTTGTACCCTCTTTTCGTCAGCTTGATATTGTGATTGAAACTCTTGATCCAGAAAGTCATAAGAAAAAGGCTTATCCATATTTATCTCAGCCCAAGTATCTTCAATAAAAGCCAATGTATGAGTTACATCTCTTGGAGAGATTTTGATATTCATAAAGCTATTGGGTTCTCCGAAAAAAATAGCTAATGGTTCGATAGGGCTATACAGAGATTTTTGGTGATAATTTTGGATAACTCCAACCACGGTATAAGTAGGATCGGCCGTTTCTTCATTTCCATCACTAAAAGTAAAAGTTTGCCCAAAAGGATCATTCCATTGCATACGGGCAACCATGGCTTCATTCACTAAGGCTGCTGTAGTATCAGTGATATAATCTTGGGAGAAATTTCGCCCTTCCACTATATTGATACCCATCGTTTCTATGAAATCATAACCTGCCCAAAAAAAATCCACTCCACGATTGACCTTTCCATCAGGACTATCTACATCCATAAGGGCATAAAAAATGTCATCACTTGGTTTAGCAGAAGATGTTGATACTCCTAGAATATTAGTATGTGTCTTTAACTGGTTATAGAATACAGGATAATGGGCTTGAGTAGTAGAATCAGGCATTGTTACCGATAAAACCTGGTCTTGCTTAAAACCTAAATCCTTATTGTGCATATATTGTAATTGATCGTATACTGTCCAAGTACATATCAACATAGAAATACACACTGTAAATTGAGTCACAACCAGTACCCTTCGTAATAAGATATTTCGTGAGTTCAGTGTTGCTTTACTTTTCAATACTGAATTAGGTTTGAAGTGTGATAAATAGAAAGCGGGGTAGCTACCTCCTGCAAGACCCATAAATAGTGCTATGCCTACAATCACGGTCAAAATTTTTGGCTGTAATAGGTATGAGATACTTATTTCTTTCCCTGCTAATTGATTAAAGAAAGGAAGTAAAATAATGAGAAGTATGAAACTAATGATCAGTGCGATAAAAGTAAGTATGATAGATTCGGTCAAGAACTGCTTAACAAGTTGAGATTTTAGGGATCCCATGGTTTTTCGAACGCCTACTTCTTTAGCACGGCTAGTGGCACGAGCGGTAGTGAGGTTCATATAGTTAATGCTAGCAATTACGAGAATGAAACACGCAACTGCACCAAAAATATAAATGTAGGATATATCACTGCTTTCACCTGCATTATCACCAAAGTTAGACCGTAAGTAGATATCGGTAAGCGGTTGTAGCCAATAATCAATAGTAATTCCGAAATTCTCAAAAATTGGGGCAACATATTCTTTATTCACTCCAGCAAGTATTTGCTCTACCTCTTGAGGTGAAACATTTTCTTTAAGAAGCAAATATGTAGTAGGAAACCAACTACCCCAGCTAGAAAACTGTTCCTCTGGGAATGTCTTATATGAAAGTAAAGCATCAAACTTTAGATGTGAATTAGCAGGCACATCTTCCATTAATCCGGTAATTTGATATATTTCTTTGTTCTCCCCTTTTAGTAAGACCTGACCAATAGGGTTTTCCTGCCCAAAATATTTTTCTGCAGTAGATTGTGTTATAACGGCAGTGTTAGGCCTAACAAGTGCTGTACTAGGATTACCTTCAAGGAGTCGAAAGCTGAATAAATCAAATACAGCGGGTTCTGCATAGTAAAAACTTTCTTCATAAAAACGAACATTGCGCTCAGTATTTTCAAATAACTTCCTATCCATTTCTACGAAGCGAACAGCCAATTCTACTTCAGTGTGTTTCTCTTCAAGCTCTGGAGCAAGAGGAATCTGGGTTGTAGGGTAACTCGTCTCACTATTAGCTTCAGTAAAGGTACTAACAACCCGATAAATCCGATCTTTTTTATTGTGAAAGGTATCATAACTGAGTTCGTGTTGAACATACAAATAGATAAACAGACAACAAGTCAACCCAATAGAAAGACCAAGTATATTTATGGTGGAATAAAATTTCTTATTACATAGGTTTCGGAATGCAATGATGAAATAGTTTTTAAGCATATCCATAGGTACAGATTTAGAATAAGATGAAGGTCGGCGTTTTAAAAAAGTTGGGCGCATATAGGCAAATACTTCCCGCCAGTACCATTTTCTGGCTTTTGCCTCTCCTAGCCTTTGTACTTTTAAGTAATATCTTTCATGCAAATCACCCATTACCTCTTCAAGTAGATGAGGTGCACAAAACCGTTCAAGTAGCTTGTCTAACCAACGAGGAGGTGAGTGCGGATTTTTGGGTACTTTAGAAGGCATGAATTAAGAATCTTTTTTTGTAAATAGGCTAAATTATTCTGAGCGTAAAGATTTTATAGGATTAGCTATTGCAGCCTTAATCGCTTGAAAGCTAATGGTAAACAATGCGATACTTAAAGCCAATGCGCCGGCAAATGCAAAAATCCACCAAGCTAAATCGATGCGATAAGCAAAACCTTGTAGCCACTCACGCATAGCAAACCAACTGATGGGTATAGCCACTACAAAAGAGAATCCTACTAACTTTAAAAAATCTTTTGAAAATAAGGTGATAATACTACTTACAGATGCGCCTAATACTTTGCGAATACCTATTTCTTTGATTCGTTGTTCGGCAGAAAACATGGCTAATCCAAATAAGCCTAAGCAAGAAATAAAGATGGCTAATGCACCAAAAGCAGTTGTAAGTTTACTGATAATTTGCTCACTATGATATAACTTATCATACTCGTCATCTAAAAAAGAATAAGAGAAAGCATAACCAGGATTCAGCAAGTTATGTATTTTCTCTAAGCTAGCTATAGCCTCTTTCGTTTTACCTGCTTCAGTGCGAACCAGCATTGTCCCAAAATTTAAATTTTCTTTAATATCAAGTATTACCGGACTTATAGACTGATGAAGAGATTGCGTATGAAAGTCGTTAGTGACGCCTACTATAGTGCCTGTTTTACCAAAAATTGAAATTTCACTCCCAACAGGATCGTCTAACTTCATTTGCTTCACTGCTGATACACTGACAAGAAAGTTATTTGTATCAGCTGGAAATGCATGCGAAAAATCTCGCCCTTCTACTATCTCCATTCCCATTAGTTTTACATAATCATATCCTACAGAGCTTGGCACAAAGTTGATAGGATTAGACTCGTCCATGCCGTCCCACCTTACAAACGGTCCACTAAATCCCATTCGATGAGGCGTTTGAGAACTTCGATCTATCAGTTTAATACCCGGCATGCGAGATACTTCTCTTTTATAAGTCAGGTAATTATTCAATAACTCTCCTTCTAAAAGAATATAGAGTATATTTTCACGATCATAACCTAAATTTTTAGTTTGTATAAATTGCATTTGTCTTGTAACAACTATAGTAGCTGTAATCAATAGAATTGAAAGTATAAACTGAAAAACCACTAATCCTTTTCGAAAACCAATAGCCTTTTTGCCAAAGCTGATACTTCCTTTAAGTACCTTGGCTGGTTGCAAAGACGATAGAAAAAAAGAAGGATAACTTCCTGAAATTAAGCCTACACTACTCATTAATACTACTAAACTCCAGATCAAAGAAGAGTCTGTTATTGATAAAGCGATTTGCTTTTGAGTTAATTCATTGAACCATGGTAAGAGTTGCCAAACAATACCTACAGATAAAATGATTGATATCAGTACAAGCAGTAAAGTTTCACCCATAAACTGAGTAATTAAACTCCATCGCACTGCTCCTACCACCTTCCGCATGCCCACTTCCTTCGCTCGCTTTATAGACCTAGCAGTAGTTAAGTTCATAAAGTTGATGCATGCAATCAATAAAATAAAAATAGCTACTGCTCCAAGTAACTGTACATATTCCTTCCTTCCACCACTAGGCCTTCCGTTTTCAAAATTGCTGTTTAGGTATTGGTCTCCAAATTTTTGCAAACCTAATTCTGCATAAAAACTTCTGTCCTCGGGAAAATCAAGGTAACTATCCAGAAAATTTTTCAATTTTTCTTCAACCTCTGCTGGATTGACTCCTGCTTGAAGTTGTATATAGGTATGTGTTCCTAAATGATCCCAAAATCTTTTAAAATCGTCATTTTGCACCCAATCGTCCCAATTCGTTAGATAATCAAATTGATCAGATGAAGAATTGGGGATATCTTCAAAAACAGCCGTTACTATTAACTCACTGCTACTACTCTCGTTTCTAAAGGTGATTGTCTTACCATATGCTGCTTCAGGGCTTTCAAAAAACAGATTAGCCATTTTACGAGAGATGGCTATTCCTTTTAATTCGGCAATTGCATTTTCAGCAGTACCAAGTAGTAGTGGATAGCTAAACATTTTAAAAAAGTCAGCTCCAGCACGACTACCTTTCATTTTATGAATTTTATCTCCAACCTGAAAAGTTTCTTGGATATCTCCTGGTCTTGAAAGGCGCAACTCTTTTGCGAAGCCAGAAGCATATTGTATCTCAGGAATAACTGTCTTTAGCTCCTCTGGTAAAAGAGCAGATGTCTTATAATTAACATCTAAATACTCACTATTGTAATTACGAGTGTATACACGATATAAATGCTCTCCATTAGTATGAAAATTATCTATACTGCGCTCATCTTGTATCCATAAAAAAATTAATAAACTACAAACCATCCCTAGTACTAATCCTAAAATGTTAATAGCAGAGAATGCTTTGTTACGAGCAATGTTTCGGAATGCGATTTTGAAATAGCTTTGTATCATAACAGTAATAATAGGTTTTGAATGTGGAGATGTTTGTCTTTTAAAAATAGTCGGTCGCATATAGGCAAGCACTTCTCGCCAGTACCATTTTCTAGCTTTTGCTTCTCCTATCTTTTGTGCTTTTAAGTAATACCTTTCATGCAAATCACCTATTACCTCTTCCAACAAATGTGGTGCACAAAACCGCTCTAGCAGCTTGTCTAGCCAACGAGGTGGTGAGTACATATCTTTGGGTGCTTGAGAAGGCATTTAGTAAAATATTTATTTAAAAAAAGCTAAATACTATTCTGAGCGTAAAGATTTTACCGGATTCACTATCGCCGCTTTAATAGCTTGAAAGCTTACGGTAAATAGTGCAACAAGTAAAGCTGTCATACCTGCCAAGGCAAAAATCCACCAAGATAAATCGATACGGTAGACAAAATTTTGCAACCAACTAGTCATAGAAAACCAAGCAATGGGTGTTGCTATGAGAAAGGAAATAAATACCAACTTTAAAAAATCTTTAGACAAAAGCTGCACAATAGTACTTGAAGATGCACCCAACACTTTACGAATTCCTACTTCTTTTGTACGTTGTTCTGCTGTAAAAGCAGCCAGACCAAATAACCCAAGTGATGCAATTAAGAAGGCAAGAAAGGTAAAGAAGCCGAACATTTCACCTAAGCGGATTTCTCTTTTATAAAGTTGACTGAAATTGTCATCTAAAAACTGATAGGCAAATGGGTAAGGTGAAAATTCTTTTACTGTACTTTCAAAAAGCGCAATAGTTTCAGGCACATTCTCAGTGCGAACTTTTGCTGAAATATAACCAGTAGGATTTCTATCCAATGTTAGCACAAGTGGTCCTAGTGCGCTATGGATCGAGTTGAAGTGGAAATCTTTCATCACACCAATAATCGTCCTAAATCCTCTTCCATCTGTATAGCCGAACTGTTGACCTAAAGCTTCCTCAGGTTTCCAACCCAATGCTTTAACAGTAGCTTCATTGACAATTGCTACAGGAGCACCAAGGGTATCAGCTGTGTAAGAGCGAGAGAAACCTCGACCAGCCACTATTTCAATTCCATAAACTTCAAGAAAATCGTAATCTATGCTCGTAGTACTGGTTGATAATAGTTCTCCATCACTACTACCCTCCCAACCAAACATTGACTGTGTATTCCCAACAGCTGTAGGTAAATGCTTGGAATAACTTACTTTGGCTACTTGAGGATTGCTCAGCCATTTATTATAAATGGTAGTGTAGTTACTACTAATTGCTTGATCATTAGCACGTACTGTCAAAATTTGTTCTCGATCGTACCCCAACTCTCGGTTTTGCATAAATCGCATTTGTTGATGCACTACAAGACTGCCTACTACTAGCACAATTGAGACGGTATATTGTAACACTATGAGCAGACGTTGCACTTGAAAGCGATTCAAACTTCCCATTTTCTTACCTGAAAGCGCCTGTACTGGTCGCTGCAAAACCATAAAGAAAGCAGGATAACTTCCTGAAAGCAAGCCTACTACCAATACTAATCCAATTAATGTAGGAAGCAATAATTCATTACCTAAATAATCAATTTCTAATGTTCTCTCTAATAGATTACCAAAAGTAGGCATTAAAAAATCAGCTATGACCAGTGCAAGAAGCAATGCTAAGAACACCATGAAAATAGACTCACTCAAAAACTGAATTACAAGTTGTCGTCTTGTAGCGCCAACAGCTTTACGCATACCAACCTCACGGGCACGTTTAATCGACCTTACTATGGCTAAGTTAGTATAATTGACACAAGCCAATAATAATATTACAAAACCGATAGCAGCAAATAAATACACATATTTTATATCTCCCTTTTTTTCAAAATCGAAACTACTATATCGTTGTGAGTGGAGATGAATATCAGCCAAAGGTTGAAAAAAGAATTGCATTCTTGTTTCAGGGCGTTGGGTTACCAGTTTTTCATCGATATAGGTACGCATTTTTCCTTCCAACTGTGCAACATCTGCCCCATCAATTAGTAAGGTATAAGTATACCATCCATTGTTATACCATGGTTCTCTATTTACACCTTCTCTATACCAAATATGCGAGCTAGCAGGAAGAATATAGTCAAACTTTAAATGGGAAACTTCCGAAATATCTGCCATAATTCCTGTAACAGTAAATACCTCGTCATTTTGATAGATAAGTACCTTTCCCATTGGGTCTTCCTTCCCAAAGATTTTATTTGCCAAAGATGCTGTAAGTACAATATTATTTTTATCATTCAAGGCAGTTTTCGGGCTTCCTTGAATCAAAGGAAAAGTGAAGATATCAAAGAAGTTTTCATCTGCCAAGATACCATATTCTTGAAAATGCTGATCTCCTAAACTAAGCAATGGGTTATAGGTTTCTCCAACAGTAGTGGCTAAGCTTACTTCCGGAAATTCTTCTACCAGTGTATGAGCTAGTGCCGGAGAAGTTGCTGCCCAATAATTAAACCCATTTGAAGTAGGGCGATGTTGTACAGCTCGAAAAATTTGATTTCCCTTGTCATGAAAGCCGTCATATGACAGTTCATGTTGAACAAAATGTAAGATCAAAATAAAGCAAGCTAATCCTACAGCTAAACCGCCAATATTGATAAAGGAATACAATTTCTGTTTCAGTAAATTTCTTACGGTGATAATAAAATAATTCCTCAGCATTTCAGTAAAATTTGGTTTTGAATATGGTGATACTTTTCGTTTAAAAATAATTGGACGCATACAGGCTATCACTTCCCACAAATACTGCCTCCTTGCTTTTGTAACCCCTAATCTTTTTGCTCTCAAATAATATCTTTCATGTAAATCTCCTACTACTTCCTCCAGTAAATGTGGCGCACAAAACTGTTCGAGCAGCTTATCGAGCCAACGCGGAGGAGTATGAGGTTTTTTAGATATTTGGTTACTCATAGCTAGGCTATGTTTATTTGTGGCAACGACTGAGGTCCGATACGACTCCATAAACTATTGCGCACTTCACGAACCTGATGCAGGATACTACTGCCCGCCACTGTCACAGTAAATAATCGTTTCCTTCTGCCTCCTCTTTCGGGTGTTGCTTCTCCCATAGTAGAAGAAACCATACCTTTCTTTTCCAGTCGCTGTAGAGCCGCATGAACAGCTCCGGTACTTACTGTTTTTCCGGTTTGTTGTTCCAGTTCTTCTGCAATTACTACACTGTATGCTTGAGGTGTGAGGACAGCAACAGTAAGTAAAACTATTTCTTCAAATTCTCCTAGGTCACTCCTTCTCATGAGTATAAAAAATTAAATAAAGTTATTACGTTAAATGCAGTAGCATTATATCTATTTCGGTATAACAAATCATCTGCCAAGAAAAAATACCCCTTTGAGCCCTTATAAGGCATATTTTAGTGAACAAAAAAAATCTAATTGACCGCCAGCGAACAGTGATTATCCGAATTAGGACAATTAAAGTATTACTTTAAGTCAAAGGTGAAATATGTTAAATGATATCCTTTTCTAAAGCAGAAACCGATAAAGGCTTTGTAAATTTTAAGTTAGAAAGGCAGGAAAATGATATAATGTTTTGACACTAAGGTTAATCATTAAATGAAAGTACTATAGTAGATAGTTTAAGTGAAAAATAATAGATGACTTTGTTTATAAGTCATTGTTGGCACTTGGCTATTTCATATAAATAATGACCATTTTTGAGCTTAATAATTTAATTTAGATTTTATTTTTTTAACCAGTAAATCTTATTAAACATGAAATTATTTTTCGGCTTATTTATTCTATTCATTCCGATATCAGCAAACGCTCAATTAAGCAAAGGATTAAAACAATTAGGTGGAGCACTATCAGTTTCTTACAACACTTCTGACTTTGAAAGAGGAGCAATAATTACGAGACCAGACACTAAGATAAATACATTCATCTTGAGACCTAATGTAGGTTTTTTATTAAGGACAATTTAAGCTTAGGGCTTGCGGTAGGTTACACCAATAGAGTAATAAGACTTGAAAACGAAGTTTCTGGGAATGAGAGAAGTGTCACAAATACTTTTAGTCTATCCATTTTCAGCAGGTTTCACCAACCAATAACAGAAAAATTATACATTTTCCTCCAACCCTCTGTTGAATCAGGGCTAGGGAGTGCGAAAAGCGACCAAGAAGAAAATAATGATCAAAAAATAAGAAGCTTTGAGATAGGAGTTGCTCCAGACTTTCTATTTATGTTGAGTGATAAGTTTGGTATTGAAAGCTCATTCGGTTTTCTGGGGTATAATTACAACAAGAATATTCCAGATTCTGATTCGGCAAGTATCTCTGAGCGTACCCAAAAAAGCTTTGATCTGGACTTCTCTTCAAGCACCTTAGAGCTTGGCTTACAATATTATTTCTAACTCTTTACTGTACTAAAGAATTATTTACATATTAAAACCTTTCCTTTAGTTAAATGGTAGATACTGGGTAAATAAATACGACTATATAAAGACTGTATTTATTTACCCAGTTTAAATTG
>JBCDJE010000042.1:0-13033 GCA_038748185.1 Bacteroidota bacterium | reverse complement strand
TTGTTAATAATCCGATTAAAAGTATAGATATTAAGTTTTGTTAGTAAATTCAATGCACAGAAGCTTACAAAAAAAGTTTATTTGACAAGACGTTTCTGAAATTTGCACAACACTAATTCAGTATTCACTCGGATGGATTTTAAAATTTTAACGATTCGATTGTAACAAAGTAAGGGAGCTATATAATTTTACTTGAAAGAATGATAATACCCTCGTATTTGAAGGCAGAGTCCGAAGCTCGACTGTAAGCGATCTGTTACCTACAGACTGCTGCGTCGGCAGTCCGATTCTTCACTATTACTCATCGCAGTTGTAGCAACTGCTGTGGCTGTCACGCTGTGACGTTACTTTTTTTTCAAGTAATTTAATAAAGAGCCGTAAGCAACAACCTAAGTCGTTCAAGTCTTTTCACTTTTTAATAAGATTAAACTCTAAGTATAGATAGTGTTTTTCATTACAGAAATATGATACATATCTTTCGCGAAAGATAGATTGCTTTTGCACAAAAAAATAGACTTAGTGAGATTACATTTCTGCTAAGTCTATTTTCAATTTTATGAGCAAAGATTTTAAGATCCGCTTATATTTCTTCAAATAAATCTGAAAAAGATTTTCTGACCTTTGCTGCATGTTGGGTAGTATCTTCTTCTGCACGATAGCCAATTGTCGCTAGTACAGCAGCTTGTAAACCCTGTTTGGAAAGTCCAAGAATTTCGTCATACATGTCATGTTCAAAACCTTCCATAGGACATGCATCAATTTTAAATTCGGCACAGGCAGTCAGCAAATTACCCAGTGCAATATATGCTTGTTTTGCTGTCCAATTACTATTTTCTTCAGCTGTTCTCTCCGTTAATTTCTTTTTAATAAAATCTCCATACCCTTTTAATCCTTCTGGTTTCAGTTCTTGTATTTTTGTCTTTAATTCTAAAAATTCATCAATATGCTCATCTTTGATGACTGAATAATTGCAAAATACAAACAAATGTGAGGCATCTGTTATCTGACTTTGCCCCCAAGAAGCCGGTTTTAATTTTTCTCTCAAGGCTTTATCTTTAATAATGATGACTTTGTACAATTGTAGGCCGTAAGAAGAGGCTGATAGTTGTACTGCTTCTTTGATTTTTTCCAAATCATCCTTACTTACTTTTTTATTTGGACTAAACTTTTTGGTTGCGTAGCGCCACTTTAGATTTTCTATTAATTCCATTTTTTTTAATTAATGATCATTAAATATTTCCACTAATAGTAATTTAATTGTTCTGGTATTGTTCAGCTTTTTACCTTTTTAAGGAATAATTTTTCATGATGAATTGCTCTTGAAATCCTAATTTCTGATACAATCCTTTCCCCATTGAGGAAGCCTGAAGGACGGCATATTTAAACCCTTTTGCCATTGATAGATTGAGCATTTGCTTCATCAATTGTTCGGCAAAGCCTTTTCTTCTCATGCTTGGGATAATTCCCATAGCATGTATACCTATAACCGTGTTGTTTGTGTTATGTAATATGATTGTTCCTACAGGTTCTTCTTCATGAAAGACCAGAAAAAAATCTATATGTTCATAGTTAGGAAGTAGTAAATTATGGCTGATCTTATAGCCAAATGCTTCTTTAAATAGATTTCCCCATAGTAGTGCTTGTTCATCTTCATAAACTTTTTCTATCTGCAAAATGCTTGATTCTTTATAGGTTTGATCGAAGGCTAGGCCCATCCCTATTTGCTCTGATACATTTTCAAATCCATTTGTCTCCAGTAGTTCATAAGATTGATTTTGATAAATATCCCAATAAGGAACAATTAGTGGTGTATTTTTCACTTGTATAATCTTTTTGGCTTTAGAAATTCCTACAGCATCAATATCGCTGTGAAACCATAATCTATTAGGCCACTCGGAGTTGCTAACAATACTAAAATCAAAGTCAGCTCCAGAAATATGGGCATTTGCTCGTTCACCTACTGTCTGCCAAAGAGAAGTGAGGTTGTCAATATTCTGTTGTGCGAGATTCGATAAATTTTTCATGAGTTATTAATAAATAAGATACTTATAACCATTGCTATTATTCCAACAATTTTCTTATAATCGATCGGCTCCAGAGGGAGGTTGAACCAACCAAAATGCCCTGCAGTTGCAGAAAAAAGTAATTGACCACATAACCCAAGAGAGATCATGGTGGAAATACCCAATTTGGGTATAGTGTAATAATAAAGTCCAATACCTATCATACTGCAAAGACCTCCTGTAAACCATAAGTAATAGGGTATTTCTTTCAACTGCTGTATGTTCGGGATATCTTTAATACCAAAAAATACTATACAAAAAGCGAAAAAAGTGCTACTGGAAAATGCTACTAATGATGCTAATAATGGATTTCTTAATAATACGCCCAGCTGTGCGTTTAATCCACCTTGTATAGCCAGAAAAATACCGCCTGTAAATGCTAAAACTATTAATATCAACTGATTCATACTACAAAGATATAGGTAGCATTCCCCAATAGCATTTACATATGTTGATACGACAATATTTTTATAACCCTCTCCTGATTCGGCTCAGTTGTGTAGGAGTAACTCCTAGGTAGGAAGCGATATGATGTTGTGTGACCCGATCTTCCAATGTTGGGTATTCTTTAAGAAAAGTTAGGTAACGTTCAGTAGCAGTTTGTGTAGCAAAAGAAATCTGTCTTCTTTCATTTTCAATGATCCACTTTTGTTCCACATAGGCAATATAAAATAACTTTAGTTCCTCATTTTCAAGAATGAGTTGTTTATACCTTTTAAAATCTAGCTCGAAAATAAAACCTCCTTCCAAAATCTCAAGACTGAAGGAAGATGGAACTGATAACATCGCTGAAACTGTTGAGGCAGCGAAATTACCTGCTAAAAAAAAGTTTTTAATATGTGTACCTCCCTCTTGGGTGATAAACAAAGAGGTAACTATTCCTTCACATATAAAATAGATTTTTCTTGCAGTTTGACCTGTATGCAACAAAAACTCGCCTTTTTCAGTAGGTTTTAGGGTACTAATCGTAAGCAATTCAGAAAATGTAGCTTTGGAGATAGGTGTGTATTTTTCTAAAGAAGAATGAAAAAGATCGTTATAGTTTTGATGAAGCATATTTAGTATCTTATTATTTATTGCTTATGTCTTGTTTCTCTAAAGCTTCAAATAGCTCATTTAAGTTAAATTGTAACTGTCCTTTTTCTGTATTGAGCATAATGTCTCCATGCTGAATGGTAAAGCTATCATGTCCTCTATTTTTTCTTTCATCAAAGTCAAACTTCATTCTACCACAACGACCTGTTTCAATATTTACCAGAAAGAGCTTTACTCTTCCTTCGGGGGGAAGTCGTTGTTGAATCAACACATACTTTCCTACAAGTTTCACCCTAACTACCGACTCCCACCTCAATTTTTCAGGTGCGCCAGTTAAATCTACATCGCTAATGAATACCCATTTATGTGAATTCCCTTTTCTTACCACTACTCCATGCGCAGTATGTAGAACTTTGTATGATTTGCTGCTATCAGCAAGTAGTAAACTATCCTGATGAATCTTTCTATTTCTGGAAAGAATTCTACCACTCCAATAACGCATATAATGGTTATGGGCATAGTACACTAAAAATCCTTTATTTGTTGTGTTAACCGGTCGCCTTGCGTAAGTATCATACAATTGATGTAAAGTATCTCCGGAAATCTCAAGGTAGTAGTTAGTAGGGTTTTTATATTTTTTATCAACCCATTTAGTTTGAGGATCAACAATAAGATCAAAAAAAATATTGCTGTCAAGTTGTAAATTTCTAAATGCGCCATTAATCATCCACGCCAGCGAACTTTCCGGAGAGTCTTTCTTTGGAGGAAGTAGTTGTTTTTTCATTGCATTTAGAAAGGGTTGGCTCTCAACTCTATTCAAGTTAGATGGCACTAGAATTGTCCTTTTAATTTCACAAAAGCAACCATCATTGGATAGCGCATACCTTTCATTGTTCTTACCATTAGTAACTGTCACCTGTCTACCTCCAAAACCGCTGCCACCTTGATAATAAGAAACTAATGTGTCGACTGCGCCATCTCTGTTAAAGTCCTCAATAATGAATGTAGTATCATGCTGCCCAAATACTTGAAATGAAATAAAGCAGCAAAATAGTATAAATGTTTTAGCATAGGATATTGTATGACCCATTTGATAGTAGCTTTGCTAATACGCGTAAAATGTATTGAACATCAATATCTTTTAAATGATATTATTCTCATTATAAATCTAAAAGAATTATTTCCCTTTTAAAAACCAAACTAAAGGTTCAATAGCAATATTACCTATCTTCATAATAGGCTGTGATAATTGAATTTGTTGCATTGTGCAGCGTGATGTTATGATGCATGTACAAAGTAAGAGATTGTTCGAGGAAAGGATAATAATAGGTGAAAACCTTATTTCTAAGCATATAAATCTTATAGTCTTCTATGCCAAAATCAATTAGAAGCTGCTGGGTAATTATCCCTGAAAAATAAAAAAGATAGGCATGCCAGAGTGACCGAGGAGGTTTCTTACCCATTACATTCGCTACATCAATAATTGTCCCACCTATAAAACCTGATCGTGAGCTAATTAAATGGTGACTCGCTTCATGATATAGTAATTCAATCCAGTTACCTTTAGGTGCTAACATCTGGTTAGCAGAATTCATCACTACATGGGTGGGTTCAACAGAGGTATAGGGTCTATTCCTCAGATTTCGTCTTGTTGATTTCGCATAGTAGCAGATATCTACTCGTATCTTTTCTTTCTGCCAAAATGATCTAGTCAGCGTAGCTAACTGCGCAGCTACTGTTTCTTCTGTACTGTCGATAATAGTATAATAGGTATCAAGAATTTCCTGATTACTCGCTGTGTGTTCTTCCCAAAAATATTTTTTGTATAAACCTGATACCTTTTGCAAATGGGAACAATGTATGCTAAATGAGTCTGGTACATTGGCAAAAACTTCCATCTCTTGAGTAGTTACCCAATTTTTAAATGCCCACATATAATCATCCATGCGCAAGTCTTTTTCTACAAGTGTTTCTTTATAAAAATTAATTGCATTCTCCCATTTTTTTTGTTCGGAGTTATCCATACGATTCCAGATTCCAGAAGCAATCACTGAGGAGTCTTTTACTTGATTCATAAGGACTTCTTGCTGCAAAAAATGATGCATGTTCAGCCAAAAATGACTGTAAAAAGCATATAAGTCTGTTTCTTCTACAAACTCAGGAAGTTTATTTTCTTTATGGATAGCCAATGATTTGAACTGCATTAATACTGCCAATAATAAAAAAGTAATTCTATACATATGATGAGATATTAATAAAAGCTAAACCCCAAATCTATAAGGCGTTAGCAATGTGTGATAGGAAAAATCGGAACTACCCAAAAATTTCTACTGGCGTATTTTGAATAAATTGTTGGTAATCGTCTATCATATGAGACTGATCGAAATAGCCAGATGCCACAGCTAGGTGTGCATAGTTCATTTCAGGAAACATAGATTTTAAATGCAAAGAACTTATCAGTCTTTTAACTTTTAGCATCATCTTAGGAGGCATACCAAGTTGAGTATTACATATTTTTTGGAAGTATCTACTACTTACTCCTAGCGATCTAGCAGTTGATTGAACCGTAGTTTTTATATTGTTTAATTCAGGAGTTAAGCAAGCGCTCATAAAAGAGCTATCTTTCCAATAATTTAAGGTTATTTCTTTACTCAAGAAATCAAAAATGTTTTCAAAGCCTTCAGTATCTAATTTCATCAAAATCCCCTGCTTAATCTTTACCCCAAATATATCTTCAATATCAACTGAGCGATCAGTAAATTCTTTCATAGGAACAGATGAAAGGTAATATAAAGCAAAGTGTTTTAAACGGAAAATCAGTGTATTATACCTACTTCTACGATTTATAAAAATGGATTCGGTTCTAGGACCAACTATCCTGACGCGAAAATTACCATTTTGCAAACAATGAATAATAATATATGCCGATAAATCGGGTAAAATAACAGTTGGGGAGGAAACTTGACTTGTATTACTTACAATAAAACCTTTATCAAAAATTGTATTTTGTAGAAAAAAATGAGGATTTGACTTTTGGAGAGTTTTACTCTCTTTGTTGTACCAAAGTTCATTATAATCTCTATTATAAGTATACACGTTTTTTATTTCTCTAAAGAAAGTAAAATCTTATACATTAGTACGCCAAACCTTTGTGAAAAGATATATACAGAAGCATAGCCTGTTTTATTCAAAAAATAGTAAAAAAAATCAACTATACATAAGTTAACCAGATAGTTGCAATCAAACTGAAGCATTCCTATAATTAGACTTGTTTTCTAAAAGGTACTACAAAATGATAATAAAACTCATACCTATACTTTTTCTATGCTCATTGTGTTACTTTACTCATGCACAAGATGAATTACCAAGGGTAATTGTTAGTACTGATATTGGAGGTAGTGATCCGGACGATTTTCAATCAATGGTACACTTTTTAGTATATGCAGATAGGTTTCATATTGAAGGGTTAATTAGCTCTCCTCCGCATAATGGAAGGATAGAACACATTCATGAAGCAATTGCAACTTATACAATAGACTATCAGAAGTTGAAACAGCATGGTAAGTTTCCATCACCAAAAAAGTTGCTTAAAGTAACCAAACAAGGTGCTACTGGACCTCAAACTACCATGAATCCAGAAAAATTGAGTGAAGGAGCAGAATGGATTATAAAGCAGGCTTTGAAAAAAAATGATAATCCACTTTATATTCTTGTTTGGGGTTCTATTACCGATGTAGCACAAGCTGTACACCATGAACCTATTATTAAAGAAAAAATCCGGGTATATTATATTGGTTCTTGGAATACCAAACAGGATTCTCTATCGAGAAACTACCTTTTTAATAATCATCCTGATTTGTGGTGGATTGAAAATAATTCTACTTTTCGTGGTATGTATATGGGAGGTGAGCAAGGAGACGATTTGGGAAATCTTTCCTTTGTTGAACACAATGTGAAGAATTATGGAGCACTAGGAAAGTTATTTTGGGAACAGAAAAAAGATATAAAGATGGGTGATACTCCCTCTGTATTGTATTTACTTCATGGAAATCCTGCTATCCCCGAAGGAGAAAGTTGGGGTGGTGCTTTTGTAAAAACACCTCATGGTGCCAACTACTGGACTGATGACACGAATAAAATTCTAATAGAAAATAACAGACCCGGAGCTAAAACTGTAAATAAGTGGCGAAAAGATTATTTAACCGATTGGAAGAAGAGAATGCAATGGTTAAAAAAATAAAGCTTACTCTACTCTACATCCATTACCTTGTTCACTTCTTGCCACAATAAATTTTGAAAAGAAATGGGTACTAAACCTCCATCAGTAGGCAAATCACCCATGCGTATAAGTACTAAATTTTGGCTTTGAACAATGCATAAAAGCTGTCCATTTTTGCCAACAGCAGCAACCATATCTTGCGGGGCATCAGGGCTAATACTGCCTGTAAACTTTGTTTGCAAGCCGGGTAGCATGTAACTATTCTTTCCATTTAACCACCATAAATAACCATAAGATTCATTTAGCGTCTGAGAAGTATTTACCATTGCTTCATAATATTTTTCATCTGAAAGAATGGGTAAATCCTGCCATTTTCCCTTATTTAATATCAGTAAGCCAAATCGTGCCATAGAACGAGCATTGCTGAAGAATACATGATTATAATCTATGTACTGCCAAAAACCCGTCATGCCAATTGGATTGGCTATTTTAGTGTTGAAATACGTATCGAAATCTTGTTGGGTAGCTCCTTCTACTACACCATCTAACAAAGTATAAGCCGCGTTGTGATATGCCCAACGTGAGTTAGGTGTTGTAAGAAACTGTAAACAATCCTTATCTGTACAGTCTTTATTAGTTACACCTTCATCCAAGCCTGTATTCATGCTTAACTGGTTGCTCACTTTAATAGCTGCTTCTTGAGCAGTACTAAGACTCGTCCACCCTTCCCCCAAATAATCTGAAGAAGGATGATTAATATCCAGATAGCCTTCTTCTTGGGCAATACCAACTAAAAAAGCTGTAAGAGTTTTTCCTGCTGATGCCCAGTACCAATTGCTGTTATTTGAAAAATCTTGTCCAGCTAACGTTTTACCTCCATAATATTCTAAAGCAATTTTGCCATTTTTTAAAAGTAGGAAAGCCCTGGTATTATTTTGTTCAAGAAATTGAAGTAAATCAGGAATTTTTTCAGTTTCCCAACCTAATTCTTCTGGTGTAACATTCTCCCATTCATCAGATTGAACAGGAGGAAAATATAAAGATGCATTAGTAACCTCACTAGGAGCAATTTCATCTACCGCGTCTTCACAAGAACTTGTAAACAAGGCGATCCATAAAAAACAAAATAAATATTTCATCATACCTCCTTAATCCTTTTTTCCATTGCTTATTGCTGTTAGATAAAAAGACAACGGAAAGGTTTAAAAGGCAAAAAACATTTTAGTGTTAAGCTAATACATCTTTTACAACTTTGCCATGTACATCAGTCAATCTAAAATCTCTTCCTTGAAAATGATAGGTAAGGTGTTCATGATCCATACCCATCATATGTAGAATAGTTGCTTGTAGGTCGTGAATATGTACTTTGTCTTTTATGCCATAATATCCAATTTCATCAGTTTCTCCATAGCTAAAGCCACCCTTAGCTCCACCTCCTGCCATCCAAACAGTGAAAGCTTCAGTATGATGGTCACGTCCATAAAATTGCATTTTTTTTCCCTCTCTGTTTTCTTGCATAGGTGTTCTTCCGAATTCTCCGCCCCAAACTACCAAGGTTTCATCTAACATACCTCTTTGCTCCAAATCAGTTAGTAAAGCAGTCATAGGCTTGTCTACTTCATTACAACGGTCTACAAAACCATGTTCAAGTGAGCCACCTTTACCAGAGCCATGAGAATCCCATCCCCAATGGAATAGTTGAATAAAACGCACGCCTTGTTCCGCAAGTCTTCTAGCCAAAAGGCAATTATTAGCAAAAGAAGCTTTTCCCGGTTCAGTACCATACATTTCGTGGATATATTCTGGTTCTTTGGAAATATCCATTGCCTCAGGCACTGAAAGCTGCATTTTAAATGCCATTTCATATTGTGAAATTCGTGAAAGAATTTCTGGATCCTTTACATCTTGATAATTCACCTGATTGATATTGTTAATTGCTGTAATCGTTTTTTCTCTCAAATCCCTTCCCATACCGGTTGGGTTACCTGTATATAATACTGGGTCACCTTTAGATCGACATTGTACACCTTGGTAAACAGTAGGCAAGAAACCACTCCCCCATACACTTTTACCTGCACTAGGTGTATTTCCACCAGAACTCAATACAATAAAACCGGGTAGATTTTCATTTTCAGTTCCTAAACCATAAGCTACCCAAGCACCCATACTAGGCTTACCAAGCCTTGCTGAGCCTGTATGCATGAGTAGTTGCGCCGGAGCATGATTGAATTCATCGGTATGCATGGCTTTTAGAAAAGTCACTTTATCAGCCATGCTTTTAAAATGAGGAAGTCTATTGGAAATCCAGGCACCTGAATCTCCGTGTTGATTGAAATCAGCTATGGGGCCTAACATTTTAGGAATACCTCTAATAAAAGCGAACTTTTTTCCTTCGAGTAATGAAGCAGGGCAATCTAAACCATGCAATTTGGCGAGCTCAGGTTTATAATCGAATAATTCGAGTTGAGAAGGCGAGCCGGCCATGTGTAAATAAATTACCCTTTTGGCTTTAGGTACAAAATGCGATGCTTTTGAAGCCATAGCATTCTCTACTTCCTTTACTAAATCTTTCTCTTGTTTAGGATTATTGCTTACACAACTACCCATCATCGCACCTAATGCCATAGTACCTAATCCTGAACTACAATTACGTAAAAAATGCCTCCGTGTAACTTGTTGCAATGATCTGTGCTGCAATTCTATAAGTAATTTATCTATGTTTTTCATTTTTAATCCTTAGTTAAAAATTCATCTAAGTTTAAGATAGCATTTGCAACGATAGTCATAGAAGCTAATTCTTCGCAATTATCTTGGCAAAGTGCTTCTTCTTGAAGGGCTGATGCTGTTAAACCTGTTTCCAGGTTTACCTCCCCTTCCATTTCACCATCCTCCATTTCTTCTTTATCATCTACCTTATCATAAGCTGTTGGAAAGCTAAGTAAGGCAGTTACCTCCAGTTCATTTTCTTTATAATAGGCAGATGCTTCCTCCCATAGATTCTGAAGCGTTGCAATTTTTTCAGCAGTGATCTCTCTTTGCATAGCTGTTTGATAGCCCTCACTGATAGCCTGTGACAAATCTTTGTGCATAAGCATTTTTTGTGCTAAAGCTATCGCTGTTTCTATGTAAACAGGGTCGTTTAATGTATTGAGTGATTGCAACGGAGTATTCGTTCTGATCCTTCTCGGTAAGCAAAACTCTCTGCTTGGTGCATCAAATGAAATAAGTGAAGGATAAGGACTTGTTCTTCGCCAAAAAGTGTAGATAGCACGTCTATACCGATCTTCTCCTTCACTAGTTTCCCATTTTAAGCCACTGTAAATCACTTGCCATAATCCCGGAGGTTGTGGAGGCATTACCCCTTCTCCATACATTTTATTACTTAACAAGCCACTAACAGCTAATGCCTGATCCCGTACCTGTTCACCGCTTAATCTAAATCGAGGTCCTCTGGCAAGTAAACGATTAGCAGGATCTTTTTCCAACAATTCAGGTGTTACTTTAGCATCTTGCCTGTAAGTGGCTGACATTACGAGTTCTTTGAGTAGTGTTTTCATGCTCCATTTATATTCATGCATAAAATTCCAAGCCAACCAATCGAGTAATTCAGGATGTGAAGGGCTTTCCCCTTGTGTGCCAAAATCTTCAATTGTTTCAATAATCCCTATGCCAAATAATTGCTCCCAAAAACGATTTACGGTTACCCTTGCTGTAAGTGGATTTTCTTTACTAGTAATCCATTTTGCTAAATCTAATCTGTTTGCTTCTTGCTTATTTCCTTCTATTGCTAATGGATGTAAGAACTCAGGTACATCAGGTTTTACTGCTTCTCCATGGGCTGTCCAATTACCTCTTTCAAAAACATGTGTTTTCCTCTTGAAAAACTGTGGGTTTTCTAAAAGAATCGGACTTTTAGAAACAGCTGCATCAACCAGGGCAGTAATATCGTTCTCGAAAGCGCGATGTTTTGGATGCTCTTTACCGGGTAAACTATTTCTAAAAAGTACCCATTCTATGCTGCAAACATAGCCCTCTTTTATGGGGGAATCATACACAAAGTACAAATCATGTACACCGTCAGTAGGTTTTATATCAATCTGTTTTGCTTTAAAACTCCAATTTCCTTTATTAGCCGTTACATCTAATTTCCCAATCAACTCTCCATCAGTAGCATCAAGTCTTATTTCTACTGTCCCACCCGCTTTTTTTGCGCCATATCTTAGTAATAATTTATCATAACCTCTTAAATCCAGGGCTCTTAAACGAGCAAACCCACCACGTTCTACACCTAAATATTTATTATCTATTAAAGCACCTTTTACAATAGTATCAAAAGTATGCGGGTGGATTTTAGGAGATAATGTTTTCAGAAAGAAATCTATTTCTTCCACTTCTTTTTCCGATTGCGTATGTTCCTTTACCCAAGATTTTAAACGATCAATCTTCATTTGATCTTCCTCTTCTTCATACATCCTAATATTCGGATATTCTCCGGGTACATCTTCGTCTCGTGTATTATTGAAAAAAGCATAAAATTGATAGTATTCTTCATGCTTAAACGGATCATACGGATGGCTATGACACTGCACACAAGCGAATGTAGTACCCATCCAAGCATCCATGGTAGTATTTGTCCTGTCAATAACAGAGGCTACTCTAAATTCTTCATCGTCCGTCCCACCCTCATCATTGTTCATAGTATTACGGTGAAATCCTGTAGCAATTAGTTGTGCATCAGTAGGGTTAGGCAATAAGTCTCCGGCAAGCTGTTCAATCGTAAAAGTATCAAAAGGTTTGTCGTTGTTAAAAGCTTGTATGACCCAATCTCTGTATTTCCAAATAGTACGTTTACTGTCTTTTTCATAGCCTTTTGAATCAGCGTATCTTGCCAAGTCTAGCCACATAGAAGCCCATCTTTCGCCAAAAAGTGGAGATGCCAATAAGCTATCTACCAATGTTTCATAAGCGCTTTCACTAGGGCCTTTCATAAAATCTTCAAAGAGTGGTTTAGGAGTAGGAACCCCAATGAGATCGAGGCTTACTCTTCTCGCCAACACTTCAGGTTTTGCCTGTTGAGTAGGTTGCAACTCTTCCTTTTCTAAACGATCGAGTATAAAACGATCAATATCGTTATTAACCCAACTTCTCTTATTTTCAGCATTAATACCTGCTAAGAGTAAATCCGCTTCAGGAACATCTATCTTCTCAATTTTTTTATATGCCCAATGCTCTCCCCATTGTGCTCCTTCATCTATCCATCTTTTCAGTAAACTAATTTCTTCATCGCTTAGTGGGGGACTTTCAGGAGGCATTCTCTCCTTAGGGTTGGAATGTGTAATACGCTTAATAAATTCACTGTTTTTTGCATCGCCTGGGATAATTGCCGGATGCCCTGATTCGGTAGCTTCAAGTGCTTCATTCTGAAAAAGTAAACTAAACCCAGCAGTTCTCTTCACACCACCATGACAGGAAATACATTTTTTATTGAGAAGGGGTTTAACTTCAGTATTAAAATCAACCGGAGGTTCATACAATACAAAGAACCAAATAAAGAAACCAAAACAGCCTAATATGAAAAAAAGGGCCTCGTAAGTTCGCGGACGAGTTCCCGCGAACCTTGTCGACGGCGAGGGTGAAGGAGACGTCGTTGATGTCTTGTACCGAGACGGCGCCGTGCTCTTCGACCTTGATGTCGCGGAGCCCGAACCCGTCGAAG
>JBCDJE010000041.1:0-13310 GCA_038748185.1 Bacteroidota bacterium | reverse complement strand
TTAATGCTTAACTTTCACAACATTTTCAACTGATTCTATATTAAAATAAATTATGATAAACCGAAGAGCTGTTCTAAAAAAAATTCCCTCAATTTTAAGTCTCTTAATGGGTGTTCCTAATATTGTTAACTCAGGTATATTGTCAAAGAAAAAAATTCTTTTACGTTCTTCTTGGCAAACAACAAACATAGGAGATATAGGACATACGCCTGGGGTACTGTCACTTTTGGAAAAATATTTACCAGATGTAGAAGTGCGACTATGGGCAGTTAGTGTAAATAATGGTGTCGCGCCTATGCTAAAAGAACGTTTCCCCAATGTACCAATCATAAAATCTGCTGATACTACAGCACTTAAAAAAGCATTTGAAGAATGTGACTTTCTACTTCATGGTTCTGGCCCGTTTTTAGTAGCTGCAAAAGATGTAGCTCGATGGAGTAAGGAGACTGGTAAGCCGTTTGGCGTTTACGGCATCACATTGAGCGAAAGGCGGGCCACTAATGATGTGATCACATTATTAAATAAAGCTCAATTTGTATTCTTTAGGGATTCATTTTCAATAGATGTTGCCAAAGAAAGAGGATTACAAAATCCAAATAGTGCGTTTGGCCCCGATGGGGCTTTTGGTGTAGATGTACGTAACGATAATGCGGCTATTGATTTTTTGAAGCGAAATGAACTAGAAGAAGGCAAGTTTCTTTGCGTTATTCCCCGTTACCGCATTACCCCAGGATGGAAAATTCCAAATAAAAATATTCCTTTTGACGAAAAGAAAAACCAGTTGAATGAATCTATGAAGGAACATGATCATAAAGTACTTCGTGAGGCTATTATTGCTGTTGTGAGAGAAACATCATTTAAAGTATTGATCTGCCCTGAGGATATGACACAAATGGAGTTAGGCAAAGAAATACTCTACGATCCATTACCTGATGATATAAAAGAAAAAGTAGTTTGGAGAAGTGATTTTTGGCTTACCGATGAAGCTTTAAGTACTTATATACTTTCAGCAGGACTCTTTGGGAATGAAATGCATTCCCCTATAATGTGTATTGGTAATGGCATCCCAGCAATTGTTTGCCGTTTTGCCGAACAAACCAGTAAAGGATTAATGTGGAATGATATTGGGCTGGAAGATTGGCTATTTGACTTAGATGACGAGACTCAACTAAGAGGCATAGTACCGGCAGTTTTAGCAATGGCAAAAAAACCACGAGCAGCTAAGAAAAAAGCATTGAAAGCTAAAAGATTTGTTCAAGAATACCAACACAAAACAATGGAGGTACTTAAAGAAAATCTTCAATAAAATTTTCTAAGATTAAGTAACCATAACATTATTTTTATGAACAATTAACTTATCTTTTATTACAAGATTTTTATGTTACTTCTCGCATTCATAAATTTTCATGAGCAATTCTCCTCTTGTTGGTTGTTTCTCAGTCGTAAATTGGCGTATTGCCTTTTTATCTTGTTCTTCACTTATTCTGTTAATCCATTTTGTGAGTAAAGGCTCTGTTATTTTTTTATCGGGCTCTAAATCATGAAAAGGATAAGCTTCAGCGTATTGCGTACCCCATAGGCTTTTATAAGTTTTTACACCAGCCATTCGTACAGTATCCATTAAATAGACATCTTGTAAATAACCTTTTAAAGCTAGAAATTGTGCTGCTTCAAAAATTGGTGAGTTTGCATCGATATCAGAAATATAAGAAGTCTTAGCTTTGTTTTGATGAAGTAGTGCTTGTAATACTTTAATAGGAATCTTAGTAACTGGTGTTTTGTTTTGCAATGCTAAATGTGCTGTTAAGCCGGCTGCCTGCCCCAGAGCTGTCCATACAGGTTCTAGCCGAATACCTGTAAAACCCACATGGCTGCTAGAGATAGCAACGGATACCAGTAAGTTATCAAACCTATTCGGAACAATCACTCCAAAAGGAATTTGAAAAGGAGGGGGAATAAAATTGTAATCTCCTTCTGCTATAGAAGGGTAAAGCGACGGAGGTTGTACACCATGACAATTTAAGGCATAATCACCAATAGCAATTGCATCTTGCTTAAATGGAATCACAAATGTACCTGGCAAGGGTGTTACATCATTTTGAGTAAATATATATTTCCCCATTGTTCTGCGTGCTTCGCGAATATATAGCCTTGGTGGAAAATTATTATTTTCCATAAACTCATCTTTAGCCAATCCCCATTGTAGTGCATCCTCTCTAAACTTCTTATCCACAGCAGTATCATACTGTAAAAAATATATTAAACCAAGAATATGTTGTTGGTGTCGGGCAATTATTTGTGCACGTATTTCTGGCGTTCCATCAGGGTAGGCATAATTTTCTCCTAACAATGCGATACGTACGGGGGCATTTTTTATATCATTTACATCCGCTTTTTGGTTGGGGATCATTTGTGTTCTTAAAATACCACCATATCCTTTTTCTGTAAAGATATTTTTAATTTCACCACTATTAAGTATCTTAATTATGGGTAAGTATTCTTCTCTATTATAGTTTTTAGGCTGAGTAAGTGGCAATCTGTTGTCGGCATTATTGGTCATAATTACCCTAAAATTATAGCCTTGTACTCTATTATCTCCTTCGCCTGTGCTCCCATTTAGTATCTTACCTTTATCGTAATAAATATGTCCGGCGAGTGGTTCACCATATTTCTCTCTGCTTTCTCGCCCTATGCGGTAGTTAGCTCCGGCAAAGGCTGCTAAATCTCCTTCATAGGTTGCGTCTATAAATATATCTCCTCCAAAATTGTATCTTTCTCCATTTTTAAGGTTTAAACATCGAATTTCTTTTATTTTTCGCATAGCCTTATGTGGCTGTCCAAGAGACACATGCTCAATCCTATAATTTAGAAATACCTTTATATTAGGAAATATATTGAGCATTTGCTTAAATATTAATTCAGTGACATGAGGTTCAGCGTGAATGCCAAAGTGGCAATCTTTTACCTGTTGAGCATCTTTTCCATACTTCTCTATATAATACTCCTCAACCTTTCGGGTATAGTCCAGAAAAGTACCACCTAAAGATTCAAAAGAAATAAAATCTGTAAAGGATAGTCCATTGGTCATTAAACCTCCTACTCGATCATATTCTTCTACGAGTGCTACAGAATGACCATATTGAGCTGCATTAATCGCAGCAGCAATACCAGAAAAAGTCGCTCCTACAATTACTATCTCATATTGAGCAGCTTTCTTGTTTGTCGCTCCCCAACTTATATGGAAAATAACAAGGAATAATAGGAGGTATTTTAAGCTATTTCGCATTAGTAAGTAATTAGTTTGTGAGTGGCTTTTTTTAAAATTACAGCTTTAGATATTTTTCTTAAGTGATTTTTTAAAAATTTTCTAATGGTTTAGATTATTTCTTGTGTATACATCACAATTTATGTTTGTTATATCTTTTTCTTATCTATAAATCATCAGGCTGAATCCTAAGAAGGGTATTTTATGCATTATCATCCATGACTATATATATGTTTGTACACATATTGTATACACCTTTTTTTCTTAGTTGTTACCTTTTGTATACCTCCTTTTTTAGCCTGTTGCTTCAATAGCTCCGTATTTTTGCAGAATAATTCCAAACATACCATTGTGTCGAAACTTCGAAATAGTGCCTCATTTTAAAAAGTAATTTAATAAGGAGAAATTTTTTTTTAAACAAGGCAACCCTTTTTTTAAAATCCTATGTATTGGTAAATGAAATGTAAAACTGAAACTTCAAGATTGCATCAAGAAAACAAACATATTACTCAATTATTAAAGAACTGTAAAAAGAACAGGAGAGACGCTCAAAAAGAGCTCTACAAAACTTATTACAGTTATGCAATGAGTATTTGTGTAAGATATGCTAATAATAAAGAAGATGCAGTGGAAATTTTAAACGATAGTTTTTTGAAGGTCTTTAAATATATAAACTCTTTTGATAAAAATAAATCCTTTAAAGTATGGTTAAGAAGAATTCTGATTAATAGTGCAATTGATCACTTTAAAAAAAATAAGCAAGGATTAAACGAAGTAGATATTGATGAAGCAAAAGAGGCTTCTGAAATGAATGCTGAATCAATAGAATATCAAGAACTCTTGCTTGTAGTGCAAAAATTACCTCAGGCTTATAGAACAGTTTTCAATCTGAAAGCTATTGAGGGTTACACGCATGAAGAAATAGCAAAATTATTGGGCATAGCAACAGGGACATCTAAGTCAAATTATGCCAAGGCAAAGAAGCAATTACAGGTTTACCTGAATAATTATTTCGAAGTATAGCGCTGATGAAAGAGAACGATAACATAGAAAAATACTTTCAGAAAAAACTCAGGAATGATGCGTTTTCTTTTGAAGAAGCGCATTGGGATCAGTTAGAAGCTAAACTAGATCAAGTGTTACCTGTTGCTGGTGCGCCTAGAATGATTACCAATTCGAAATTAATTTTTATTATTATAACTGCTGCTATTATTGCATTTTTTATGGGATGGTTCTTTAGCGAAGTAATTTTTAAAAATTTTTCAACTTCTGAGCAGGGAACGGATAAGTATGAAATCACCTTAAGTAACAATGAAAAAATTGCTAAGTACTTATATCAGTGTGAAGATTTGGGATTCGTATTCCCAGAAATTAATCCAAAAACAAATTCATTAACAGCCAGTAGTGCACAAAATGCTGGTGTGCTACAAACAACAGAAAATACCCCTTTTGATTCTTTAAAAAAAACACAATTAGCAATATCAATAAAGAAACCAGTTGATGAAAAAATACCGAAGAAGTCAAATCAAAATAATGAAGTTGGCTCTTTAGATACAAATGGAGTAATACAACCAGTAATAGTAGAAGAAACAAACAATCAAATATCAATTTCAAATACAGACAGTCAAACGTCAATTACAAACACGAACAACCAAACATCAATTTCAAATACAAACAATCAAATATCAACCGCAATTACTAACAATTCCATCAATAACAAAGCAGAAGAAGGTTTTTCTAATGGAGTTTTTAAAGCAGTATCTCCTGAAGATGAATCGTTGCTAATGATAGCCCCTTATGAGTTGCAACTTATTGTCGACTCTTCAGGAATTCCATTAGCGCTTGTTAAGAAAATTGCTAGTAATGATGAATATCCTAGTGTGATAAATGGAGTAGAATCAATTAATAGTAAATGGGGCCTTAGTATGTTGCTCGCACCTGATTTTAGCAATACCTCTACTAGTGATTTATTTTCGAGCTTGAGTAATGCTATTGGTGTAAGATTAGACTACCAGCTTTTACCTAGATTAAGACTAGGGATTGGTACTACATTAAGTAGAAAGGTTTATATAGCACCTAATAGTGATTATAGTCCTCCAAAAGGATTTTGGACTGACGGTGTGAAACCAGAAGAAATAGATGCTAAATGTCTTATATTGGAAGTTCCGATTTCGGTCGGATACCATTTAGTAAATATAAAAAAAACTGCTATTTGGATAAATACTGCTATAGCTTCTCAATTTATGCTTAGAGAAGATTATGATTACATATATGCTACCGAAAACCCTGATTTGGTTCAGCGTTGGAGAGGGAGAAACGAAAACAATCATTTGTTTAGTGCACTTAGTTTCTCCATTTCATTTCAGCGCTCGCTTTTACGAAACTGGGATGGTTTTGTAGAACCGTATTTTGGATCACCTTTACAAGGGATAGGACATGGTAAAGTCGACCTTTTGGGTGCAGGGATAAATATTGGCTTGCGTTATCGTTTTAATAAAAAAGCACCGTCAATTTAAATTGTAACTATTTTTTTAAACCTGAAGAATTAACCTATTCTGAAAAAAATAAAATCAGAATACTGAATTATGATTGATTAAATTTTAAAAACTATGATGGTATAACTAAATTTTTTAGCATGCACTTTAGATTATGGCATGTGATAAGAAAATGTGTGCACACAAGTATTCCAAGCATTACTAGGAGTGATCTTAAACTATTAAAATCAAAGTTTTATCATGTTGTTAGAAGTAGAAAAATGGGCGATATATCTGTCCAAAGTGTATAATTATATGTTCGTACACTTATTGTATGCACTTGATTTTTGTTGGGTTACGCATTGTTCCCCTCAATTTAAAGGTGTATATGAAAATCTTCACATATCTGTGAATCACGATTTTAGTGGAAATTATATCACAAAAACTTAGTGTCAACTATTTTTTAAATCAAAAACTTAACTGAAATGAAATCAATGATCAAAATGAATTTATTTTTTTATTTTCTAGCTTTTTCGGTATTACTTATCTCATGTGATGATGAAGAGAACGATGATGTAACACCTATAGAAAATGGCACATCAGTAAAGCTTGCTCAAAGTAATGCATTTGGAAACATCATTACTGATGTTGAAGGTAATACATTGTACTTCTACACCCGAGATGTAGAAGGAACTAGCGAGTGTGAAGGAGATTGTATAACCAACTGGCCTGTATTTTATGAAAGAGATTTAACAGTAGGTGCAGGACTAGATACCAATGATTTTGGTGTGATTACCAGAGGTGATGGTTCAAAACAGAATACCTATAAAGGCTGGCCACTTTACTATTATGTAGGAGATAATACTTCCGGAGAAATCAATGGAGATAATGTAGGTGAAGTATGGTACGTAGCTAAGCCCGATTATGCAGTTATGGTTGCTACAAAGCAGGTAGATAACGAAGTTAATACCTATTTGGTAGATGATCGTGGAAACACATTGTATCTTTTCACACAAGATGAGACCGGTATTAGTAACTGTGAAGAGGGCTGTTTAACTGCTTGGCCTGCTTTTTCAGCTGAAATAAACCATGTACCCTCGTTGCTTAAAACATCTGCTTTTACTACTATTACTCGCAATGATAATTCAACGCAAATCTCATACAAGGGTAGCCCCATGTATTTCTATGCGCAAGATAATGCCAGAGGCGAAGTAAGAGGTCATGAAGTTGGCGACGTATGGTTTGTTTTTGGTAATGCCGAAATAGATGAGCAACTTTAATTTTTCTTCAATATAATATAGTGTGCAGTAATCCTGCACACTAATCCTTAGAAACTATGATTTCAAAAAACCAATTCTTAAAAGTTAACGCTAAAATATTAGCAAGGCGAAAGGTAAGCTTTCGTAAAATGGCGGTGGTAGTTCTTCCAACGCTACTAGTTGCCTATGCTTGTACTTATGAAACTATTCCAACACCTGAAAACTGTGATGATTTGCCAGAAGTACAAATATTAGAGGTAAGCAACTCTTCTTGTGGCGAAGCAGGAGGTGTTATTACAGTAGATGCCTCTGGTGGAGAAGCACCGTATACCTTTAGTTTAGATAACACTAATTTTCAGACTGTAGGAAATTTTACTTCATTACCTGCAGGCACATATACCATTACAGTAAAGGATAACAAAGCATGCACGTCTACTTCCGAAGTGGTTATTGAAAACGAGGGTGGACTGAACATCGAGGTGACCAGTAATAATAGCTCTTGTACTTCTAATACTGGTAGTATTGTAATGACTACGACAAGTGGTTCAGCACCCTTTCAATTTAGATTGGATAATGGACAGTTTCAAACAGGTAACAGCTTCAATAATTTAGCGCCAGGAACGTATAACATTACTGTAAAAGACGCTACAGATTGTGAAATTTCCCAAGAAGTAGTTGTACAAGCAGACATAGCGTTTGGTACTGTAAACTCAATAGTTTCTACTAATTGTGCTGTATCGGGTTGTCATAATGGCACAATTGCTCCCGATTTAAGAACGGCTGCTACTATAAAAGATCGGGGATCAAGAATTAAGGCGAGAACCTCAGCGAAAACAATGCCTCCTGCTTCGAGTGGAAGGACACTTAATGATGAGGAAATAGCTCAAATCGCTTGTTGGGTGGATAGCGGTGCAGATATAACTGAGTAGTAACTAATTATTTCAATAAGTGATGAAGCATAGTGCTAATGCTAAAGTATAGTAATAGGCAATCTAAATATATCATACCAAAAGAATGATTGCTTATTCGTAAGCAACTTAGTATCAGAATACAAATAAAAGTACTGGGATTTTATAAAGGCTATTATCAGTAAAAACATTGTAGAATGTATCCTTATATGCCCTGTAACAAATTTTAAAATAAATCTCTAGTGTCAGACTAAAAAATAACATAACAAATTATGGTAAATCCAATAGACATCTTAATTGACCCAATTTCCTTAATCATTATTGGCATGTATGCCAGCTTAATGATATGGGAAGCTGTTTTACCCGGAAGAAAACTGCCTAAAATAAAGAGCTGGCGGGTAAGAGGTATTATTTCTTTTTTTGTTTTCTTCTATTTATCAACCTATCTTCCATTGTTTTGGGATAACTATTTTAGCGCATATCAATTATTTAACATAGAGCACTTAGGTGATATTACTGGAGCCATTATCGCTGTATTTCTTTACGAATTTGGGCTTTATATCTGGCATTTTACTATGCACAGATCAAGTATTTTATGGAAGATGTTTCATCAAATGCATCATAGTGCTGAAAGAGTAGATACCTATGGCGCCTTTTATTTCAGTCCGCTTGATATGGTTGGTTGGACGCTATTGGGAAGTGTTTCTATGGTACTCATTTTAGGAATCACTGCGCAAGCAGCAACAATCGCTATATTAACCACTACTTTCTTAGGTATCTTTCAACATACAAATGTGAAGACTCCCAGATGGATTGGTTATATTATCCAAAGGCCCGAAAGCCATACGATTCATCACGCAAAAGGCATTCATGCCTATAATTATTCCGATTTACCCATTTACGATATTTTATTTGGAACTTTCAAGAACCCGTCTTCTTATGAACACGAAACGGGGTTTTATAAAGGCGCTTCTTATCGCATTTGGGATATGATACGCTTTAAGAGAGTAGACAAACCTAAACAGGAAAGCTTATAACGATCGTATTTTTTCATTCAATTATTTCACATATTAAAAAATCTCATTAAACTCTTTAAAAATGAAAAACTTAGTAAGTCTTGTAATTTCAATAGTATTCTTTTTTCTATTGGTAAATAATCTATCAGCACAACAGAAATTTATTGCGAAAGCTGGCAATGCATCATTTTTTTCTGAGGCACCTCTGGAAAACATTGAAGCACACAACAAAGAAGTACAAAGTATTATTGACTTAGAATCTAAAAAAGTAGTAGTAAACATGATGATGAAAGCCTTCCATTTTGATAAGTCGTTAATGGAAGAGCATTTCAATGAAAACTATATAGAGTCTGAAAAATATCCTAAAGCTAGTTTCAACGGAGCTTATACGACTAACGAAGCCATAGCAATGGGAAAAGATGGTGTATATAATGTGAAAGTGAGTGGTGAATTGACTATTCATGGTGTTACACATACAATTGAAGCACCCGGTACCATTGAAATAAAAGGCAAGAATGTTATTGCCAAAACTACTTTTAAGGTAAAACTTGAAGATTATAAGATAAAAATTCCAAAAATTGTATTTAAAAATATTGCAGAGATAGTCGATGTGACTATAGATATCCCGTATGTGAAATTTGAAAGTTAATTTCTCATTACTTTGTGTTTAGTAAGTAGTCGATATGGTAGCCGTATTTTATGGCTACTATATTTTATACATTAAATTTTTATAACTTTTCACAGAAGTATTATAATGCATTCATAATTTCTCTTTTTTTAATATTTTGACATGATACCTACACCTAAATTTTCACTTATACTAAATCTAGCATTCATTAGCCTTTTTAGCAGCCATGTTTATGCACAAGACGATATGATGGCATTACTCGAAGCGGCAAGTGATCCTATAACCCAATATACTACTGCTACTTTTAAAGGAACAAGGTTAATAAACGGGCACAGTATGGAAACCAGAAGACAAGGTACACTTGAGTTTTTAATATCTCATAGATTTGGCAGACTTAATTCAGGAGCATACGAGTTTTTTGGGTTAGATGCAGCCAACATTCGCTTAGGATTAGAATATGCTTTTTTTGATTTTCTAACAGTAGGCATAGGAAGAAATTCTTTTGAAAAAACCTACGATGGTTTTATTAAAGCTAGGCTGTTAAAACAAAGCACTGGCGCGAAAAATATACCAGTATCAGTTACAGGGTTTACCAGTATAGCTATCAATTCTTTAAGAACTGACGATCCTCAAGTATTCCCTAATTTTTCTGATAGATTATTTTATACCACACAATTGCTCATAGCCAGAAAATTTGGTGATGCACTTTCTTTACAGCTAATGCCCACTTTGGTTCATAGTAACCGAATTGAGGAAATTAGGGGAGATAATGACAAATATGCATTAGGCTTTGGCGGTAGAGTAAAATTAACCAAAAGACTTTCAATAAATGCGGAATACTATTACCGCTTAAATGAACCTGAAGAAGATGAGTTTTATAATTCTTTGGCACTTGGTTTTGATATTGAAACGGGAGGGCATGTTTTTCAACTACACCTTACCAATAGCCGTGCTATGATAGAAAAAGGATTTGTATCGGAAACTACGGGTGATTTCTTTAGTGGAGATATTCATTTTGGTTTTAACATCTCACGATCATTCTAAACATGTATAAGCTACAGTACAAGTATGCAATCTAACAGATATTTTAAATAAAATTTATGGAAGCAATAAAAAGAAACTGGTTATACAATTTAAAAGCGAAATGGCAACTAAACAGTTATTTTCAAGTAGTTCTAGTACTGATTACTTTCAGTCTAGCTGGCTCATCGGTAGTATTTATCAGACCTTATATTTTCGATTATATTGGTCTGGGTACTGAAACTGGTTGGGTAATAAAGACAGGTATTTACATCATACTCATATTGCCACTTTACCAACTATTTCTTATCACTTATGCAGTTTTGCTTGGGCAGCATAAATTCTTCTTAGCTAGATATAAATTTCTGCTCCTTAAAAGTAAAAATAAGATTAGTAAGTGATAATTAAATTACAATGCCTAAAGCGTGTAAATCATTGTCTATACCAAGCAACTATCAAGTAAGTAGGTTTGTATATTTCATTTTTTTAAACGAATAACCTACTTACTTTTTACTTCACTTTTATAAATATTTACCCCACCTATACACCCATACCGTTAAAAACTAGCATAACTTACCAAGCAATGTAGTGCTTTTAAGGCAAAAATGAAGACCAAAGTAGTAATGAGCGTTACTACTTTAGAAGTATCATCCTTTTTATTTGTTCGCAAATAAGCTTATTTTTACTAGATACTTAACTAAAGGCTTAACTAACACTAGCATTGAAATGCTAAAATATATCCAATTCACCATACTTTTTTTAGGAACTTTTCATGCTGTTTTGTGCCAAAATGCGGAGGTTTTTAAACTGAAAGACAAACTAGCCACACACTCCCAAAGTGATTCATTTAAGGTTGACTTACTTAATAACATAGGGTTTCATTACTGGGTTTACCAACCTGATAGCTCAGAGGTATATGGTACTGAAGCGTTACATATTGCAAGCGATATTAACTATGTGAAAGGTGCCGCCTATGCGAATCGTATAATTGGTGTAGCACATTGGGCGAGAGGTAATTTTGAAGGAGGGCTAAAACACCTCTTCGAATCTTTACAGCACTACCGGTTATTGGCTGACTCAATAGGCGCCGCCAATGCCACTATGAACATCGGGTTGATTTACAGCGACCAAAATGATATTGAAAAGGCATTGAACAATTATTTTGAAGCGTACGAAACCTTTGAGCAGTTGAATAAGCAAGACCGAATGATTAACACAGCTAACCATATTGGGAAAGCTTATTTTCGTTCTGATAGATACGATGAGGCCTTGCATTATTATCAATTAGCTTTCACCCTAAGTGAAGAAATAGCGTATGCGTATGGCTCTGGGACGGCTCTACACAATTTAGGTGTGCTATATAAACAACAAAATAAATTAGATTCTGCAAGAACACGCTGCTTAGCCTCAATAAAATACCAAGAAAAAGTGCCTGATAGAGAAGGCTTGGCTTTTAACTATGAGACCCTTGGTGATATTTATTTTGAAAGGGGGAAATATGCTCAAGCGAAGCTTTACTTTGAAAAAGGCATAGAAAAGGCAAGGTTGGTAAGTTCCAAAAAAATACTGAGTGATATCTATGCTAAATTAAAGGCTACTTATGTAGAGACTGGCGATTATAAAACGGCTTTAAAGTACCAAGAGGCATATGGTGTACTTCGCGATAGTATGATTAATATTGCAAAGATGCGCGAGATGCTCTGGTTAGAAAACAAACATGAGATCGCTAGTAAAAACCAAGAACTCACTATAAAAGAACAAAAGATAAGCTTATTGAAGAAAGAGAAACAGCTTAAAAATATCTGGCTCAATGTTTTTGCTATAGGTTTCGTACTTGTTTCGGTATTAGGATTCTTTATTCATCGCTTGCAAAAAGCGAAGCATGAAAAAGACAAACAGATCTTCCTAAATGAGCAAGACTTGGTGAAAGCCAAAATGGAGAATAATAAGCTCAAACAAGAAGAGCTCAAAAAAGAATTGAGTTTTAAAGATAAAGAACTCACTAGTTATACGCTCAACTTCATTCAGAAGAACGAATTGATGGAAGAGTTGAAGGAAAAAATATTAGGCATCAAAAAAGTAGCGCCAAAAGAAATAACCCGACAACTGAATGCACTATACAAACTTGTAGAACACAATTTCCATAATAATAGAGACTGGGAAGATTTTAAACTGCATTTCGAGCAAGTGCACAAAGATTTTTTCACTCATTTAAAAGAATACTGCCCCGAAATTACCCAAAATGAGCTGAAGCTCTGTGCTTTGCTCAGGTTGAACATGAACTTGAAAGAAGCTGCCGCTATTTTAGGTGTAGCTCCCGAAAGTGTAAAAACGGCCAGGTACCGGTTACGCAAAAAACTTGGGCTCGAAAGAGAAGATAACCTTATTGATTTTGTGTTGCGCATCGATAAGGAATACCTAAAAAGTAAAGTGGTGAATTAGTTGTTTGAATGGGTTTTTGTCTGAAGGCTTATCTTGGATGTAGTATTCTAGTAGGAAATGGTTAGTGTGATACAATCAACATAATTTAATCGTCATTACGATGAAAAAAATCGCTAAGATTTTTTGAAGAAGTAATCTGCCTGCTACTTATATGCTTCTATGTAGTCAATCCTTAAAAACTAAAATTTGATAGTACGTCTATGGAAAAATTGAAAAAGCATTAAAAAGTAACAAGTATCTGCTTTTAGTTTTTCCATGAATTTTTTGAAGTTCCAGCCAGCCGCCGCCAACATAGCAT
>JBCDJE010000040.1:0-13311 GCA_038748185.1 Bacteroidota bacterium | reverse complement strand
TCTTTGAAGTCTTCTTCTTCAAATTCACAACCAAGTTCTATAATGTCTTTTACAATAGTTTTAATATCCTCCATTGGTTTAATAATTGAGTACCATGGACGCAAAGATTCTTCTGAGGGTAGCCATTTAACGGTTTTAGTATTTAAATATTCAGCATGCTCTTTGAGTTGTCTGTTTTCATTTTCTTGTTCTTTATCAGACTCAATAACCGGATTCTTTAATTCTTCTTCCTCTTGATCCCAGAATACGTCATATTCAAAATCTCCATTCTTATAGTAAGTGTATTTAACCATATTCCATTGTGAAACCCCTTTCTTGTCTAGAAGATTTTTAATCGCTTGTAAAGACAAGGATATGTTATTCAAATTTGCTCCTCTAACTTTTAATTCACTTGTTTCACCTTTCGAATCCAGATATGAATCATGAATTGAAAATGAACCCGAAGGCCAACAAAATATTTTTAAGTGTCCTACGTCCCAGATTTCATGGTTACTTAAAAGATATTCTTTGAAAAACTCTAGGTGATTTTCTATTTCTTTTATTTGCATAAGTTAGGTTCTCTTTTCTTCAGATAACTATGTGTCTTATAAACATATACAATTATAATTTATCGTATTTTCCAGAATAAACTTTTAATTAGCAGTGTGCAAAATCTTGACTAACGGTAAATTTCGTTATTTTTACCCCTTTATTATCAATCATTTTTGTCAATTATAAATACAATATTTCTTAAAATTCCTTCAAAATTTTCACATTAGCTTGAGGAATTAATCCGCTCTGTAAAAATAGATGTTTTCATCACTAATCTATTTTGAAAGTGCTCTTGATGTGGAGAATGACCTAAAACATCACATATTACCCACTTTACCATCTTTTTGATTTTGGGTGTAATACAATTCACTGATCTTAATACCATCAATATTCCAATAAGTCCAAGTTCCATGTTTTTGACCTATTACATATTCCCTTTTTTCAAGAAGTTTACCTTTATTGGTATAAACTAACACTTCATGATACAATAAACCATTCTTATAGTGAAGAACCTTAGTTATATTGTCTTTTTTAGACAATTGTACAAATTCTCCATTTAATAACTCGCCTTTTTCGTTATATACTAATCCACTATCTTTATAAGTAGTTTGCGCCAAGGCGAAAAATGGGAAAAAATAATAAGCCTAATATAAAAATGTTTAGCTCTCATAATTTTGTCATTTTGTTTATCTGAAAAATAAATTTTTGGTAAATTTTTTTACCTTGATTTCAAAGCTCTTAGATATTCCTACTTCCTTTTTTTGTCTTACTGTTTACGGACATAATGATTTTTAGGAATTTATCCATTGAAATTTTCAATCAAAGGCAAAAATTTCCATTCTTAATTAGTTAATTCGGTAGTTGATTATAATATATTTTATTCCTTTATCACTTTTACAGTAGATATTTGAGTGCCTATCTGCATTTTAATGATGTACAAACCCGATTGAATGGGTATACCCATCTTATCTTTGCCTTCAAATGTTAATGTGTACTTACCTGCTGCTTGTTCTTCCTCTAACAAAGTATTTATTTCATTGCCCAAAATATCAAATACTTTCACAGTTACTGGTAAGGCTTCGTACAAAGTATACTGTAACTCTGTAGCATCTGTAAAGGGATTAGGATGCGCTTGTAATTCAATAATATGGGATACTTTATCTTCCCAATCGGTAAAGTTATCTTCATCATCCATAAATAGTTCAGCAGGTAGGTGCGTACTAGCTATGCGACTATTACCTCCTGATGCACCAATCACTGCTTTTCCTACCGGAGCTTGCAAGGTTATAGGCTTATCCAAAATTAGTATTTCGTTGTAATACCCTTTGGCAATACTCAGGATTTTATTTTCAGGCACTGCTTGAATGCCTTCTGCAACTGTTTTATAGGGTTTATCAATTTCTCCATTGGATGTATCCCATAAGCTTGCCTGGTCTACATAGGTCATACTAGAAGAAAAGAAATCACTTAAATCGTCTAACAAAAGATTGTCTCTGAATCCTATACCGAGAGAAGGTGCTACAAAAAAACCATCTGAGTGAATGCCTAATGCCACATTGGTGCCTTCATAAGTAATAGGAGCTCCTTCCATTGTTGTACGCCAAAAACTATTCGGGAAAGGAGGAGCTTTTTCATATGTTAAAAAGCGATCTTTGTCATTGACCTTATGTAGTACATCATTTGGATTTACTGCTTCCACTTTTAGTAATTGTAACGTCTTGTTCTTATCGGGTTGTGAACTGGTATGAAGCCCGAAGTGAAATAAATCAAATCTTTCTCCTTGTATGTTTTCTCCTGTAGGATAGGTATTTACCTGAAAATATTCCCCGATTTTTTCGCCAGGAAGTTTCCCGGAAGAATTGGGTATTGCTTCATAAATCATGTAACCACTGTAAGTGCTGACAGTTACTATATCCTCAAATAATCCATCATCAGGGTTGTATACTGGTGCTTCAATAAGTATAGCATCTGGGAGTTCATCTACATTCCCTTTTCCTTGGATAAGTCGTGTGATAAAATTTTCAGTATTAAGTGGGAATTGATATTCAGGACTAGGATGATTGATTGTACCATCGGGATCAGAAAGTGGTACATTAAATTCAATCATATCAAACGTTTTATAAGCCATAATTTGACCTCCTTCTACCCATTTGTCATGGATAATAATACCATTGTAATCGGTGATTATAGCTCCGTTTGGAGCTATCCATCCTGTACCTTGAGCTGTTACACCATCCGTTAATCTTCCAACAGCGGCAGCATAGGCGGGTTTCTCACCAAAAGCAATATCTTCAGCATCTCCACTTTGCATTTCCGATTTTGTTGTAATTTCCTCTACTAAGCTATTTTCTTGCTTAGGTTTTCTTTCACTTATTTTTACATCCTTAACTTTAAAAGTGACTGAATCCCCTGGCGCTTGGTATACAGATATTTTTACCTCTCCACCATTAAAATAAGCAGAGCTGTTATGCCAGTTTTTTAAAGCAGTAGCATCGAGTTTTTGCATAGCTCCGTCAATTCCTTCCAGCAAAAGATAGCTTCTTTCACCCATTTGCACCTTTTCAAAATACAATCTTACTGAGGATGCGTTAGGTTGTTGGATAGTAGTTACTACATCAAGTATCTTTTCACCTCTGTTCACTGCTATGTACTGATAGTTTTGTGGAATACGTTTTTGAGCAGAAATTGAGCTACTAGCCAATAGAAATAGAATAATGAGTACCTTATATTTTTGTATACTTATCATCACTTAAATTTTATTATGGTAGAGCGTTTTCTTGGCAGGTTGTATGTAGATAAAGTAGGGCGAAAGAGGGTTGTGTATGCACAACCCAAAGAGTGAGTTACCCATTTCATAATTGTTATTGTAAACTCACTAAAACTAAAACCAGCCCTTTTCCTTCCTCCAAAGTAGTCATCGCTTTACCAATAATGGCTCCTTGTGCTTTATTATGATCTTTTACTTTCATAGCGTGTCCCGGAGTTGCAGAGGTGGTTAATAAATCACCGGGTTGTATAGCACCATAGGTAGCATCTACTCTACAATATACACGCCCTGTAAGTGCTACCGGATGTTTTCCACTGGCAATAGACTCGTCTTGTCCCATCACCATACCCGGTTGAATATTACCAGCCCCACTTACAATCCCTGCTACGGTTTTATCATACGCTTTTTGTGCGACTTTCAATTGACCTATATTTTTGCTATCGATGCTTACTACAGAACCAGGAATAATTTCTTCTTCTTTATTGGCTATTTCAAAAGGTTCTGCTAAATCAGCTCCGCCTTTGATTTCTAATACTTTTACTTCAACTCTTCCTGTAGGTGTGATTGCCATTGTAGCATCACTAGAGCTATTTGTGTTAGTAAAAACCAGTTTACCAGCACCAGCTGCCCAACTATTGTTAGCAACACCTATTCTCCAAGATTCTCCACCATTGCCAGAGTTCATCAATTTAAGTTGCATATTGTCTTCAGAAGCGATATTCATCTTTGCCTCTTCATTAGTTGTACCTACTTTAACTTTTCCGCCTCCATTAACCAGCGCAATATTTTCATTTGAAAAAGCATTTAAACTCAATTCGCTTTTACTTTCTAGTTGGTTTCCGTCAATACGTAAGGTGTGTACTATTGAATTTTTTTTCGAAGAGATTTGTAATGTTCCTTTAGAAGCACCGCTATTCACTTCTTCTACATTCATTCCATAGAATATAACTTCCATCGGATTATCAATGTCATGCCCAAAAGAAGCATAATTCGAATGTAGGTTGAAGATTTTTTGTCCTTCAAGTTTGATCCTGAAATCTCCTTGATTTACCAATGCCCAGTCATAATTAGGGCCGTTAACAGGTTTCCTTCTCAATTCAATTCCAGCTTGGTAATCAGTATTATTACTTCCTCCTGAAGAAGTCACCCTCACAAAATTATCATACGAATTAAATACTTCCAGTTTCCTTCCCGGACTGATTGTGCCAATTCCTACTTTGCCACTTGTAGTGATTTTACCACTACCATATGCCCATGAAGAATTATTACCTACTTCGTCTCCAAACACGGGTTGTGCTTTATTACCTACTTCGCCTCCAAATACAGATTGTGCTTTCACGCTTAAACTACTAATAAAAAGTAAAGACATTAATAGTATTATGTTACTTCTTTTCATTTGATTTGAGATTTTAAAGTTTTAATTGATATGCCAAAGGTAAGTGAAGGGGGTTATTGAGTGTTAGCACAACTTTCCCTTTAGATAGCAATATTGTAACAAAGGGAAAAGCCAATTGGTATACTTACTTAACCTAAGAATGTAAACTTAAAAGTGGCTATTTTCGTAGCTGTAAGAAGGGATAGGAGTTAGGTTAATAACTATCTTGTAATCAATAACTTAATATGGTAAGTAATTATAAAAATAGTAAATTAAGATATTTACTTAAATATAGGATGTAGCTAAATAAGCTTTTTCCATTAGCACATATGTATCAAATCATAGCAAATATGTAACAAATTTCATATGTTGCATAGGTTAGGTGAAGTATGTCAACCTATTATTTTAAAAATTTTGAGTAGTGAGAAAGGTAGGGTAAAAAATGTAAGGCTTGTTTTAGATACTAGGACTCAAGAAAGAATCAACACTAAAACTCAGTAATTAGTAGTTTCAGATAAATTCCTTGTTTAACAACTGTTTTATACACTTTACTCTATTTTCTGTTCAGCCTTACATTTGAGATATTCTTTTGGTTGAAGCTAAAAAATTGACAGCAACAACCATTTGATGTGTGAAGAAATTATTTATCTACCTTCAAGCAGCTTACACTATTACTTATTTCATAAGTGCAACTATATGATGTTTTCCATCTTCAGTTTTTTCCTCAGTTAATACTAAATTTACATTTTTTTCTTCACCACTTTTAGTGATCGCGGGTAAAGTGAGCCAAGATCCTAGGATTTTCTTTACTCCTGAAGTAGAGAACCTATTAAACCCTTCATGGTGTCCTTTTCTATGTCTTTTAGGGATTAATATTTCCAATTGCTGTCCTAAAAGATCACTATCTGTGTATTCTAAAAAATTTGAACCTGACACTGTGGTGATTTTTTGATCCATATCTACTTTAATCATCATTTTTACCATAACATTGAAATTTAGAATTTAAGAATAAGAAAAATAATTTTGTATTGACATAAACTTCAGAGAAGTTGAATACAGGTTAGTCAATTGAAGAATCATTCACCTGCATTTAAAAAATAGAGATTATTAGATGCAAGTAATGATAAAATAATAAGTCACTCATTTTAAGAATTATCATTGTATACAAGCGGTATCAAGAATCATTAGCATAACGATGCTATGACTTTACTTTTACCTTGTCTCAACGCAATGACAGACTAAAAAATAAGTGTACTGTAACCTTGATGCTAAACTGAGTAATTGCTCGGAAAGAATAAGAATGGATAAATTTAATTCTCATGATTTTCCACTAGTACTTTTTTGCAAATTGTCTTGATAGACATTTTCTACTGCTCAAATATTTGAAAATTGCTGTTTAATAGTACACTACTCAATTAATTAAAATAAATTTCACAGTAGTAATCTGAGATATGATTTGTTAAAAATTGAATTTCCCTAAAAAAATCCTGGGTTTTATATGATGTAAATCTAAGATTTGTTTCTGAAGTTTAAAAAAGTCTGAAAGAGAAATTTCATAAAAAAACGACTTGCTGTCTATTATTCTTCTTTAATATCAGAGAATGTAACATACAATCTTTTATTTGGTAAGCATATTATAAAAGTAAAACGTAAGCATTTAAGGTAATAAATACTGGTTTTAATTGCTAACAAATTTCTATTCTTTTGCATAAGCTGAAGGTAAAACACCAAACTGTTCCTTAAAACATTTAGAGAAATAAGAAAGGTGGTTGAAACCAACTTTATATGCTACTTCAGCGATTTGCATATCAGCTTGCTTGAGGTATTGAGCAGCTTTTTGCATTTTTACTCTTCTAATAAATTCACTAGTAGATTGATTGGTTAAAGCTTTTAACTTGCGATGTAATTGCATCCTGCTCATAGCAATTTCTCGTTGTAACTCTTCTGTGGTAAAGGCTTCATTACTCATATTATCCTCAATGGTTTTAATCAACTTCTTTAAAAAGAGAGCATCTCGGCTATTTTGTGTTGCTTCAGAGAGTTGAGGAATACTTTCACGGTTAAATTTTTGTCTGAGGTTTTCACGTTGGGATAGTAAGCTTTTAATTCTAGCGCGTAATTCATCTAACTCAAATGGTTTTATTAGAAATTGTTCTGCTCCGGTTTCAAAGCCTTTTATTTTTGTATCTTCATCATCGCGAGCTGTAAGCAGTATGATTGGGATATGGTTGGTGCGATTGTCTTCTCTGAGCTGTTTGATCATACTGACTCCATCCATTACGGGCATCATAATGTCTGTTACAATTAGGTCAGGAATTTTCTCTTGTGCTATTTTTAATCCTTGTTTTCCATTTTCTGCTTCAATCATATGATACTCTGTAGACAACTTCCTTTTCAAATAATCTCTCAGATCACCATTATCTTCTACAAAAAGTACAGTTGGGGCATTTTCGTTATGTAAAGAATGAAGTACAGTATTTTCTACATAATTATTTTGTGGTTCTTGGTAATACGACTTAATTCCTAAAACATCCTGTGGGATAATTTCAAGCATTTCTGCATCATCATCAACGATTTTTATAGGGAAATTTATAGTAAATATGCTTCCTTTATTTTCTTCACTATCTAAAGTAATAGTACCTTTTAGTAAATCAACCAATTCTTTCGTTAAAGCCAGGCCTATTCCTGTTCCCTCATAAGCGCGAGTTTGTGTGGCATCTACTTGGTAGAAACGTTCAAAGATTTTTCCTTTTAGCTTTTTTGGGATACCAATGCCAGAATCCGTTATGGTAATACGTAAACATTCAGTGTTTTCTATTACCATATTGATATTTACACTACCACCTTTTGGCGTAAATTTAAAAGCGTTTGAAAGCAGATTATAAACAATTTTTTCTGCCTTATCAGGGTCAAAGCTTATTATGGCATCTCTTTCAGGGATATTTATATGATAGTGAATATCTTTTGTATTTGCTAAAGGTAGAAATGACAATGCAATGTTCTTGATGAAACTATATACTTCAATATTTTTATTGCTGAGTTGCATCAAGCCTACTTCAATTTTTGCCAAGTCGAGCAGTTGGTTGACTAAACGCAACAAGCGTTTTGCATTCCTACGCATCGTTTCTACTTCGAATACTGGAATGGGCTGCTGTTTATTTTGCAAAGGTGCCATAATGAGATTGAGCGGTGTTCGAAACTCATGAGAGATATTAGCAAAAAACTGAGATTTTACTTGATCTAGTTGTTTGATATGTGCAGCTTCAATTTGTGCAGCTTCAGCTTTTTCCGATGCTTCGTTTGCTTCAGCATGGGCAATTTTGCTGGTACAAATAGCCGTAATGGTTTTGAGGGCATCTAAGTGGTATTGTGTAAAAAAATGCTTTTCAGGATGTTCAGAATCTATTACACCAATCACTTTTTCATTTTGTATTAAAGGAACGGCAAGTTCAGAAAGTCTTGATGCATCGTCTACGATATATCGCTCATCAATTGAAGTATCGTTGATTATTTCAGCGATACCTTTTTGAGCAACACTGCCAACAATTCCTTCTCCAATAGGTATTTCAAGGGGTTGATTTATTTCAAAGTCTTTGGGGTTTTTGGGTCCATAGGCAGCTTTTTGAATTAGTACATTCCTTTCATTATCCACTAAATAAATCACACAATCTTCTAAACCTAATCGTGAGATACAATTTTTAGCTACATCCCATAGTATTTCATCTATGGTATTTTTATCAAAAAGTGAAGTGGCGAAATAATTAATGGTGTCATCAGTTTCTTTTCGTAATTTAAACTGCTTTTCTAATTGTTCATTTTTAGCATCTATCTCCTCTTTTTGCTCTGTGATCAGTAGATTTCTTGTTTCTAACTCTTCTGAAAAAATATTTCGTTGTCTGTATTTTTGAAAATACAGCACACCTACCAATAATATAAGACAGCAAGCAATGCCTAATGCCCATCGCCACCGGATTTCCAGTGTCAACCTTTCATTAAGAAAGGCTAACTCCAATGCTTGTGTTTCAAGTTGTTGATTTTTTTCATAAACTTCCATTTGCACTTGCTGTGCTTTAAACTCAGTAGCAGTTTTCTCATTTAAGATACTGTCTTCCCAAGCCGTGTGTTTTTTGTAGTGCTTTAAGGCTTTTTCCCAATCACCATTATTTTGGTATATCGATGAAAGAAGTTTTTCAGCATTAGACTTTAGCCCATAAATATTCACTGAATCAGCAATATTTTGCACTTGAATAGCTAATTGTAAACTCTGATTTATATTTCCTTCCTCCAAATCTATCTGTGAGAGAAAAAATAAACTATTATACATAGATTGAAGCATCTTTTGTCTTTCAGCTTCTTCATAGGCAGGTACAAAATAAAATTCTGCCCTGTCATATTCTTTCTTTTTAAAATACAATTCTCCTAAACTCATTAATGCAAGTACTTTTTCCGATAGTAGATTGTGACTATTGGCATAATTTAAAGCACTATCCAACAGGTTATAAGAAAGCTCGAAGTCATTAGTTTCGAGGTAAAGTTCACCCAAATTAAGTTGTGCTGAGGCAAATCCACGATCGTTTTTTAATTCAGCATAACCTTTTAGGGCTTTATTATAATATATTTTAGCCTTGTTTAATTCTCCTCTTTGTTTATAAAGAGAGCCTAAATTATTGCTACTTCTAGCAATCCCTTCTGAGAACATAAGAGAGTCATATATCTGTAAAGCTTTAAAATGATAAGTCAGGCTTTTAGGATAATCATTTAATCTTTTATACACAATCCCAAGATTGTTGTAGCTTTCTCCTTCTAATGTTAAGTATCCAATTTTTTTGCTAATAGATGCAGTTCTATTAAAAGACTGAATACTCTCAGCATAGCGATTTTGCATACCATAACAAATGCCTAGAATGTTTCTAGCTTTGCCTTCTAATTTTACATCAGCTAATTCTTGCGCCAATACTACAGCATTTTGTGCAAGATTAACGGCTTTTTCTGTATCTCTTAAACGCACTTCACGGGCAAATGCCAATAAGGATATTACATATACAGAATCCTTTTCTACTCTTTGTTTTAAAATATTTTGTAGGCTGTCTGTTATAGAAATTTTTTGAGCCTGTAAAAATGCCTGTGTTTGAAAAAGTAGTGTGAATAAGATAAAGTAAATACGTATGAAGTACATCTTCTGAATAAGATAAAATTGGAACGGCTAAGCTTTAGTTGTGTACGGCATGGTTGTATAAATTTATACGATGAAGTATCTAATAATATTTTTTAATTGATGTTATCTACCAAATATACTAAATCAAATATTTTTAATTTAGTTCTGACAAAATGAATCGAATTTTCTATCAAAAGAGTTTTTTATTATTATGAGTATATTTATCTATACAAGCAAGTGTTGGCTTTTAGGAAAAAGGAGTTTGCTTGTCAGGCAGATGCACGGCACGCCATAGAAGCCTTGATGGGCAAGATGAAGACCTTGGCTTTGGAAAAAGTAGCATGGGAAGAAAAGGGGTATTATACATTAACACGCTAAGATTAGTGATTTTTCAAATGATTGAAATTTTAGGGAAAATAGGCTGTCAAACTTTGCTGAGAATTCCTCTGAGTTGCTATTCTCAAGTAATTCTATAATAGCAGCCTCAAATGCTTTTTCAGTATTGAAATAGCTCTTGGCCAGTTGTCTCTTCATGTCCTTCCACAATCTTTCAATTATACGGTTCGCCGTGCGATTTAAGTTGGGTGAGTAAGATGGTAGGTATACCAACTTAATATTCCATATTTTAGCCTCTTCCTTTATCCAATCACAGTGCTGATACCGGGCGTTCCACGCCGGACATTGTCTAAAATGATATAGAGTCTCTTATCCAAATCCAGATAATGGTTGTTCCTTATCCACTTCAGGTATTCTGCGATTGTTTGCGCATTGACTGTGGTGTCGTTGTACAGTGTGAGTACCTGCCTGTTTTTTATATCCAAACCCCCTATGGCATTGATACGATATCGGCTATGGAAAGTAGACTTATATCGTGGTTTCTTGCTCCAGATACAGCGGTTGTAACTTCCCATTACAAAGTGTGCTGTATCCATAAAAATCATGTATATATCCTCTGAAAGGCTCTTTTTTAACAATGGGAATAGGGTGTCATCTTTGAATGCTTCTTGTTTGTCAATAAGGTCATCCACATTTTTACCACCAGGGAAAAGTCTTGCCTTCCTACGTTTGATACCAAGTTTCTTGACAAATACCCTGACCCTGTGTAGACTTCTTTCAATACCTAGATTATCACTTATCCACTGCCTGATTGCTGATATACTATCCGGCAACAAAGAGTCGATGGCATCTATTATTGTATCAGAATAAGCAACCATTGCCGAGATGGGTTTCCTGTAATTCAAGGTACAAAGCGCATCTAACCCCCCTTGATTATAGAGCCTAATATAGGATGTTATGGTATTAGCGCGTAGACCAAGTATCCTAGCACAACCGCCGCGCCTGTATCCTTGATATAATAGCCAAATAGTATGGAGCCTATTACGCACTATTGGTGATTTATGTGATTTTCTTTGCATATTTGCTGTAGATGCATCGGTTTTCCTGATCTCTATCTGGAGCATTATTATATAAGTTTCGTCACTTAAATATAATGCTCCTTTTTTTATCGAAACTTGACGTGCTAATGTATAGTTAAGATAATCGAAAATAAAATTGTATAGTTATGAAAAAGATCAACAGAATATTGACCAATATATGCGCAGAAAAATTGCAGGAGAGTAAAGTTTTCTATACTAAACTATTCGATTTTGATGTAGATTTTGAGAGCAATTGGTTTATTCATCTCATTTCAGCAGATAAGCAATTAGAGTTAGGTATTATTGATAGGAAAAATGAAATAGTACCTCAAGAAGTACAACATCAGCCACAAGGCTTTTATATAACATTTGTAGTAGATGATGTAGATGTATTATTTGAGGTAGCTAAGGCTGAAAATTTTGAAATAGTTGAACCGCCGAAAGATACTTTTTATGGGCAAAGAAGATTACTTTTAAAAGACCCTGAAGGAACTATAGTAGATATCTCTGCACCTATGCCTAATTTTGAATTTTAATTACATTAGTTAATAATGGTATTTTTTCATTATTCTGATTTGTATTAATAGAAACAAAATGAGCCAGAATGTACAAATGCATCCTGACCCATCTATTAGAAAAACACGGTTGTAAATCCTGTTGCTAAACACAGTTGTTAATAGCTTATGTGAATTATATGTGTGAATTTCAATGTAGTTATTTTATGATTGTGGGCTAATTGTGACTCTTATCACATCTCCTACAGCCCTATGTGCAAATTCATCGTCTTCTAGCCTTACATTTCCTCCTTCGTCCATTCCTGTATCAGGACCACTTTGTCTTATTGCTTGGTTTAACCCTGCTCCGGGGAATTCATTTACTTCTGTGCCACCATCCCAAAGTTGTACCTTATCAGTCATGTCACCACTTATAGGGTTTCCATTACTATCCCAAAGGGGAATGCCTGTGTCGTCAAAAGCAAAGAAAAGGTCATTTGACTGAATATACATGGTAGCAAAGTTGAAATAGTCGCCAGGTACAGCATTAATAGTAAACTCATAGCTGCCACCGGGACCAATTGCTCCTGGCATATTAGCACCAGCAGGGGTGTTAAAAACTGCACTACTTAACACTTCATTATTTGCAGTTAAAGAAGCAATTAAGTTAGCAGGGTTGCCATCTTCAGCGATGCCTTCAATCCCTTCTGAGTCAGGTGCACCATCGGTAAAAAGTGGCTTAGCTCCTTGTGTATGTACTGCCCATGCTCCTGGCGAAAGAGGCAAGGTGAAACCTGAATCATTACCTAGAAATTCACCTAAGCTGGCGGGGTTACCATCTTCAGCAATTACTTCTAAACCATTTCCAAAATCAGGGGCATCTTGATCGAATAATGGTTCGCTAGCAGTATGTACTACCCAAACTCCTGGAGAATGAGGCCCAGATAGCGTAGAGGCGCCAGATACATTTTTTATTTTGACAGTAAACTTCGAAGGTTCTGGGTTTTCAATGGTCACTTTTATTAAATCACTAACATTTGGATAGGTGAACCCACCTGCATCTTGCATACCATCTGCTATTAAGGTCACATTACCATTTTCATCTGTTCCACCAGTACCATTCATAGGTTGGTTAGCACCTGTTCCGGGTTCTTGGTTTACTTCTGTGCCCGCATCCCAAAGAAATACCTGGTTGGTAATATCCCCTGTAAGAGCAGTACCATTGTCATCATATAAGTCTATTCCATCTTCTAATGGACCAAAAAATAAATCGTTTGATGCAATGAGCATCAGCGCAAATGAAAGCTTTGTATCTGTTCCCGGGGTTACACTTGGACCTGCATAAAAAGAGAAAGAGTAAGATGCGTCAGGTCCAATGGGTCCTGGTGCTGTATCACCATCAGGTGTGTTAAAAATACCGCTTGCTGCATAGGTATAAGGTGTACTTATATTTTCAATACTAACTGTGAATGAGGTAGGGGTAGCAGGAGGAGGATTATCTACATCGTCGTCATCATCGCAACTAATCGTAAAAAATGTTAAGGGTAGAATAATAAAAATCAATAATTTTTTCT
>JBCDJE010000039.1:0-13425 GCA_038748185.1 Bacteroidota bacterium | reverse complement strand
TCGAAAAGTAGAATAATTTTTCAAAATATTCCTCAAAGATTTTTTTAAAAATTTCAATTTCTTTTGAACTGATACCAAGATTTGAATGAGTAGTCTTATCTAGGTGATCTTTTTTCATTTTTATATACTATAAACAATAATTAAACAACCTTACAAGCAATATCTACTTTCAGGTTATTGATGGATCAAATAAATCGAATAGATAAGCATACTGAAATAAGAAATTATTTGAATCTACGATTCAAGCTAGTCTTTCAAATTTACATTAACAAGTAAATCCGATTTTTTCATAAGAAACGGAGGATATAACAGATATGATAACAAACTTAACAAGACACTTCTTTTCAATGAATTACTTATCTTTAGTCAAATAATTTTTTAACTAACCTTTGAAGATGAAACAAACATGAATTTTCATTATTTCAAATCCACAAAAAGAAATGATTAAAAATTTATGTGAGTTCCTGAATGTATTACAATTTTTTGAACATTCAGAAATTAAAAAATTTTAAACAGATGAAAAAGCTGACTTATTTTACATTATTTCCGATTATTGTCTTTTTATTTATAGTTTCCTGTTCTTCTCCAAAAACAAGTGAAGATAAAACAGAGGAGGTTGAGACCGTTCCAAATTATTTAGAAGAAAGTGAAGCGGCTAAAGCCCAAAGAATGGCTTGGTGGAAAGAAGATCGTTTTGGGATGTTCATTCACTGGGGGTTATATGCAGTTCCTGCTGGTGAATGGAATAGCAAACGCACTGAATCGATTGGAGAGTGGATCATGCATCACTTGAATATTCCTATTAAAGAATATGAAAAGTTTGCCCCTCAGTTTAATCCTACAAAATTCAAAGCAGAAGAATGGGTGGCTATAGCCAAAAATGCGGGTATGAAATATATTGTTATCACTTCTAAGCACCACGATGGTTTTGCTTTGTTTGACTCAAAAGTGACTGACTGGGATATTATAGATGCAAGCCCTTACGAAAAAGATTTGCTTAAAGAGTTAGCCGCGGCTTGTGAAAAAGAAGGCATAAAACTTTGTTTCTATCATTCTATTATGGATTGGCATCATCCTGATGCACAGGCAATGTTTGAGCCTAATTACAATCGTAGCCGACAAGATACAGTGGTGAATCCTAACTTTCCACGCTATGTAGAAGAATTTATGAAACCTCAATTAAAGGAACTACTTACCAATTATGGAGATATAGGTGTACTTTGGTTTGATGGTGAATGGGTACCTGACTACACAACTGAAATGGGGAAAGAAGTATATCAGTTTGTAAGAGAATTACAGCCGGATATCATCATTAACAATAGAGTAGATAAAGGAAGACAAGGAATGGCAGGTTTGGATAAAGAAGGTGATTTCGCCGGAGATTTTGGTACGCCAGAACAAGAAATTCCAGAAACAGGTATTCCGGGTGTAGATTGGGAATCTTGTATGACCATGAACGATACTTGGGGTTTTAAATCTTTTGATGATAATTGGAAATCAAATGAGACACTCATTCAAAATTTAGTTGATATTGCTTCTAAAGGAGGTAACTTTCTATTAAATGTAGGACCAACAGCCGAAGGCTTGATTCCTGAAGCCAGTGAAGAAAGATTGAATGCAATGGGCGAATGGATGAAAGTAAACGGTGAATCCATATATGGTACATCAGCGAGTCCGGTAGAAGCTCCTGAGTGGGGTAGGGTTACAAAGAAAGGTAGTACACTTTATTTACATGTATTTGACTGGCCTGCTAACGGTAAGTTAAATCTTAGTGGTATCAATGGTGAAGTTAAATCTGCTTCTTTGCTAGCAGATAAAGCCTCACTAACTACTGCCAGCGAAGGAGAAACCATGTCTATTGATCTACCATCAAAAGCACCTGATACTATTTGTAGTGTGATAAAAGTGGAAATGTAGTGTATGTTTTAAGGTAGGATCACAACTAAAATTTGAGGATAAGTTTAAAGCATGAGTAATAAGCAACTTAGGAAAGTTTCAGTGCTAGGTTCAATTAAACATACAGGGATCAAGCTCAAAAAACCTGAAAGGTATGCAGCAGGTATACCCGGGATAAAAGCTGCTTTATCTCATGCATTTAAGGAGATGGGGGTGGTTAAATCTTTAACTACCCTTTCAAAGATAAACCAAAAAGAGGGCTTTGATTGCCCTGGTTGTGCTTGGCCAGATCCTGAGAAGCGATCTAAGTTAGGAGAATATTGTGAGAACGGGGCAAAGGCTCTCGCTGAAGAAGCGACTTTCAAGAAAGTAGATGCTGATTTTTTTAGAGAATATTCAGTAAATACACTCTCTGAATGGACTGATTTTCAGATAGGGAAAAGTGGAAGAATAACAGAGCCTTTTTTACTTAAACCAGACAGTTCACACTATGAGCCTGTAACTTGGGAAGCAGCTTTTAAAATAATAGGCTCACATTTAAAGCAATTAACCTCACCTAATCAAGCAATTTTTTACACTTCAGGGCGGTCAAGCAATGAAGCTGCTTTTTTGTATGGCTTGTTCGCAAGAGCGTTTGGCACGAATAACATGCCTGATTGTTCCAATATGTGCCATGAATCGAGTGGGGTAGCTTTGAAAGAAACTTTAGGTATTGGCAAAGGGTCCGTAACGATCGATGATTTTAAACAAGCCGATGTGGTTATGGTGATAGGCCAAAACCCAGGCACGAATCATCCGCGTATGCTTTCTTCTTTACAGAAATGTAAGCAGCATGGAGGGAAAATCATTGCTGTTAATCCATTGGAAGAAGCAGGGTTAACCTGTTTTAAAAACCCACAGCAGCTTAATGGTATTGTTGGTAGTGGCACAAGTCTTACTGATATTTTTTTACAAGTAAAAATCAATCAAGATGTTCCTTTGTTGAAACTAATAATAAAAAAACTTATTAAGCTAGACAAGGAGAAGAGTAGTGTATTTGATCATAGCTTTATTCGTGAAAAGACCAAAGGATATGATTCCCTATTAGCCGATTTAGAGCAATATGATGAAGATGAACTATTGCAACAATGTGGAGTTAAATCAGACTCATTGGAAGCAGCAGTAGCATTACTGGCAGAGAAAAAGAAAATTATAATTTGTTGGGCAATGGGATTAACACAACATAAAAATGGGGTGGAAAATATTAAAGAATGTGTTAACCTATTACTATTAAAAGGGAGCATAGGGAAAGCAGGAGCGGGAACCTGTCCTGTTCGAGGACATAGCAATGTACAAGGAGATAGGACAGTGGGCATTATGCACTATGTATCTCCTGCATTAAATAATGCCTTAGAAAAGACTTTTAACTTTCAAGCGCCAAGTGAACCTGGTTTAGATACAGTTCATGCATTACAAGCCATGTATGGAGGAAAGGCTAATGTATTTATAGCCTTAGGAGGAAATTTTCTTTCAGCAGCATCTGATACCTTGTATACTGCTGAAGCTTTAGCAAACTGTAATCTTACGGTGTCCATCAGTACAAAACTTAACCGAACCCATTTGGTACCCGGGAAAACATCCTTAATTCTGCCTACACTCGGTCGTTCTGAAAAAGACTTGAAATTGGGTAAACAAAGGTTTTTGACGGTTGAAAATAGCATGGGGAAAGTACATCGAACCAAAGGGATACTTAAGCCGGCATCAGGTAATCTGAAAAGTGAACCAGAGATTGTAGCAGGTATAGCACAAGCATATTTTGATAAAGGGCATACTGTTCCTTGGGAAGAACTAGGTAGTAACTACGAATTGATCAGAGAAAAAATAGAAACTGTTTTTTCTGATTTTAAAAACTATAATAAAAGATCAAGGGCTACAGGATTCTATCTGCCTAACAATGCTCGGGAAGTGGATTTCTCAAAACTCTCTGGTGGGAAAGCATTATTCAGTATTTGTGGATTGCCTCAACACCAGTTGCAGGAAAATGAATTCTTAATGATGACCATACGCTCTCACGATCAATTTAATACCACTATTTATGGGCTTGACGATCGTTACAGAGGGGTTTACAACGAAAGAAGAGTTGTTTTTATGAATGAAAATGATATGCTGAAGGAGGATCTTAAGAAACTTGATCAAATAGACTTGGTGAGCAATTATGATGGAAAAGAGCGCTGTGCAGAAAATTTTCTAGTGATCCCTTATAGTATACCTGAAGGAAATTTAGCTACTTATTTTCCAGAGGCGAATGTATTGGTGCCACATAATCACTTTGCTGTTAAGAGTCACACACCGATTAGCAAGTCTATTGTAGTAAAAGTACAAAAAATCAACGCCTGAAGAATATCAAATTACTAACGATTATTTTCATTTAAGTATAGTCAATATGCAGAATTTCTGTATCAGCGTTTTATTCATTATCATCTCTCATTATGCATTAGCCCAGTCTGAGAAGGCAAAAGGCAATCAACTTCTTAATGAAAGTAGCCCATATTTATTACAGCACGCCTATAATCCAGTTAATTGGTATCCATGGGGTGAAATTGCATTAGAGAAAGCTAAAAAAGAAGATAAACTTTTAATCATTAGTATCGGCTATGCTGCTTGTCATTGGTGCCATGTAATGGAAGAAGAGTCTTTTCAAGATACTGCTACTGCTCGGTTTATGAATGAGCATTTTGTAGCTATCAAAGTAGATCGGGAAGAAAGACCAGATATTGATAAGATTTATATGGATGCTTTTCGATTAATTTCCGAAAGTACGGGCTGGCCTCTAAACGCAATTGCCCTGCCAAATGGCAAACCGATTTATGCTGTGAGTTACCTGCCTAAAGATCAGTGGTTGAAAACCCTGGATATTTTTTCCAAAGGCTACCGTGATAAAAGAGAACAGATTGAAAAGCAGGCAGAGATGCTCACAGAAGGTATTCAAAAATTTGCTTTTACTACAGAAAAACCGCCTGTACAAAAATTTGAGATGGACATGCTCAACAAGATGTTCACGAATATGCAACAATATTTTGATACAAACTATGGAGGTTTTAAAGGCGCTCCGAAATTTCCCCGCCCTACGGCTTTTCATTACCTGCTTGAATATTATCATGCGACAAAAGATATTGCTATACTAGAGACAGTTGAAAATACATTGGATCACATCGCCTTAGGTGGAATTTATGATCACTTAGGGGGAGGCTTTGCAAGATATACAGTAGATGAAGCCTGGAAAGTACCTCATTTCGAGAAAATGCTTTACGATAACGCAATGTTAGTAAGTCTCTATGCAGATGCTTATAGACTTACTAAAAAAGAGTTGTACAGGCAAGTCATAAAAGAATCATTAGCATTTGTTCAACGAGAACTTACCGATGGATCAGGCTTATTTTACAGTGCTGTTAGTGCCGATAGTGAAGGAGAGGAGGGGCGGTTTTATGTTTGGCAGCAGTCAGAAATTGAAAAATTATTACAAGAAGAAAGCAAGGCATTTTGTGATTACTACCATATTGAAAAAAAGGGTAATTGGGAAGAAGGAAAAAATATTTTACAATTATCTCCCGATAATTACCAAACAGAGGTAACAGTTTCATTGCAACCAGTCAGGGAAAAATTATTTAAAGAGAGAGAAAATAGAGAAAAACCGGAAGTGGACAACAAACTCCTCACTTCCTGGAATTCGCTAATGATTCATGCATTTAGTAATGCCTATCGTGCCTTAGGAAATACCGCTTATCTTGAAATAGCAGAAAACAATGCAAGTTTGTTAATGCAGCATTTCCAACAAGATGAAGGTTTATTGAGAAATTACAAACAAGGTAAAAAAATTCCTGCCTTTTTAGATGATTACGCTTATTTGGCTAAGGCATTGATTGCTTTGTACCAAGTTACGTTTAACGAAAAGTACCTCAATTGGGCAATGACTATAACAACTTACACACTTGAGCATTTTCAAGATGAGAACTCTGGTTTGTTTTTCTATACGGAAAAAAATAAACAAGGACTCGTTTCACAAAAAATGGAATTAGCCGACAATGTATTACCTGCATCTAATGCGGTAATGTGTAAAAATTTACAGCTACTAGGCTGGTATTATGAAAGGAAAGACTTTCACGAAATTACAGAAAAAATGATCAGCCATATTATTCCTGCATTACTTAAAGATGGGAATTTTTATGCAAGCTGGGCTTCTTCATTACTTTGGTTGGTGAAAGAGCCTTATGAAGTAGCCATTGTCGGAGAAAATTATCAAAAAATAAGGCGTAATTGGGACAAGGAATATCTACCTAATATTTTAATTTTTGGAGGGGACAAAGAGGGAGACCTATCATTTATGCAATACAAATTAATAGAAGGCGAAACCAATATTTATGTTTGTCACCGTAAGATTTGCCAAAGACCTGTACAGGAGATTGCACTAGCAAAAAAACTACTGAAATAGATTTACTTTAATTCTAAAGTCATTAAACTAAAGACCTGTTTTAATTCTCATCATTTTTCCGTAAAATAGCATAAAAATGCATATTCCTGCATGTAAACATGCAAGAACAAGCAAAGTACTATTCAAAAAAATGCAAATAGGATGGATAAAATTTTTACGCTCCAAATCTTATTTTTTTTATTTCACACCGAAATTTTTGGGCAACAACTTTTCTCATTGTTGAGCCAGAAACAGTCAGGTATCAGTTTTGTAAACGAAGTAAAAGATGAGAAAGAAAGGAATATTCTTTTGTATTCAAATTATTATGGTGGCGCTGGTGTAGGAGTAGGAGACTTTAATAAAGATGGATTACCTGATGTTTTTTTTGCAGGAAATATATCAGCAGATAAATTATATCTCAATGAAGGAGATCTTCATTTTAAAGACATTACCAAAAAAGCAGGAATTACAGATAATGGCGGCTGGTCTTCAGGGGTAATTATTGCAGACATAAACCAAGATGGTTGGGCTGATATCTATGTAACCAGAGAATTGTATGATGATGATCCTGAACTAAGAAGGAATAAATTATATATCAATAACGGTGATCTCACTTTTACAGAATCTGCAGAAATTTATGGGCTTGATAACAACGAGCGAACAAGACATGCTACCTTTTTTGATTATGATAAAGATGGAGATTTAGATGCTTTTTTGTTGAATCAACCACCTAATCCGGGAAATTATTCAAAATTTAAAGGGCAAAGCCTAATACAAGAAAAGTATAGTCCGAGATTATATAAGAATAACGGAGCTGATAAAAAATTCACTGATGTTACTTCTGAGGCTGGTTTACTAAAACCGGGTTATCCTAACAGTGTGGTAACTTGTGATTTTAACAAGGATGGGTGGCAAGATATTTATGTAGCCAACGATTTCGAAGCGCCCGACTTCTTATATATGAATAATGGTGACGGCACTTTTAATGAAATTACAAAAGAAGCTTTTGGGCATATTTCTTTTTATAGCATGGGTGTAGATGCAGCAGATATAAACAATGATGCTTGGCCGGATATTATGGTGTTAGATATGGTTGCTGAAGACAACTTTCGCCTGAAAGCCAATATGAGTGGCATGGATCCTAGCGCTTTCTGGAAAGTAGTAAATGATGGAGGACACTATCAATATATGTATAATACCTTGCAACTCAACAATGGTAATAACCGATATAGCGACATAGGTCAGTTAGCGGGTATTTCCTCTACCGATTGGAGCTGGGCAAATCTCATTGCAGATTTCGATAATGACGGACTAAAAGACATATACATCACAAATGGTCTATTGCGGGATATTCGAAATAGCGATGCAGCAAAAACTTTCCCAAAATACGTTACAAAAAAAATAAACGAATACATTCTGGCGAACCCGAATGATCCTGATGTGACCATTTTAGATATTCTCGACTTAGATGAAGCCCTTGCACTTGTGCCTTCGGAAAAACTGAGCAATTATGTTTACAGAAATAAGGGAAACCTGAATTTTGAAAAGGTAATCAAAGATTGGGGACTTGATGAGAAAACTTTTTCCAATGGTGCTGCATACGCTGATTTAGACAATGATGGTGACCTGGATTTGATAGTGAGTAATGTAAATGAAAGAGCGTATGTATATAGAAATAATACTGAAAGTAAATTAAACAATCACTTTCTAAGAGTACAAGTTGTAGATGGAGAGAATACTTTCCTATTTGGCACAAAGCTAGAAATTGAAGTAGGGAATCAGAAACAATATATAGAACTTACTAATGTTCGAGGTATTTATTCAACCAGTGAAAATGTAGCACACTTTGGTATTGGTAAAGCAGAAAAAATCGATAAACTTCGTATATATTGGCTTGATGGTACAATAACAGAGAAAATCAACATAGCAGCAAACCAAGTCATTCAAATAGACAAAGCAAAAGAGCAAGGTGAACGCTTTAAGCGAAGAGAAGTTGTAGCATTTTATAAAAACAGTACTGCTGAAAGCCAAGTCGATTTCGTTCATAAAGAGAATAATTTTGATGATTTTGAGAAGCAGATTTTGTTACCACATAAAATGTCACAGTTTGGTCCTGCACTTGCTGTTGCCGATGTAAATGCAGACGGCTTAGAAGATTTCTTTATAGGAGGTGCTACAGGGCAACCCGGAAAGGTGTATATTCAGCAAATAGATGCTACTTTTTCATCTAAATATATTTTTCCTGTTACAGATAAAGTTTGTGAGGATGTGAATGCATTATTTTTTGATGCAGATAATGATGGAGATAAAGATTTATATGTTGCCAGTGGCGGAAATGTACATCCTGAAAACCATGCACTTTACCAAGATCGCTTATACCTAAACGATGGAAGTGGAAATTTTCAGCGGAAAGCTGAAGCACTCCCTAGCTTAAAAGTGAGTAGTAGTAAAGTACTCACCCACGACTTTGACAAAGACGGAGACCTAGATTTATTTGTTGGAGGAAGACACAAACCTCACCAATATCCTGAACCGGTTTCTAGTTACCTGCTTGAAAACGAAAATGGTATTTTTAAAGATGTAACCCTTGAAAAAGCGCCTGGCCTTAAAAATATTGGTATGGTAACAGATGCTTTGTGGTTAGATGTAGAAAACGATGGGAAAGCAGAGCTTATACTAGCAGGAGAATGGATGTCTTTACAAGTTTTTAGCGCAAAAAACGGGCAGTATATAAATAAAAGTACTGAGTATGGTTTTGCAAAGACAGTAGGCTGGTGGTACAGTTTGGAAAAAGCAGACCTTGACAATGATGGGGATGAAGACCTTATTGCTGGAAACCTTGGTTTAAACTACAAGTATAAAACAAGCCTTACTGAACCTTTTGATGTGCATTACTATGATTTTGATGGTAGTGGAAAAAAGGATATTGTGTTAGGTTATTACAACCAAGGGACACATTTTCCTTTGCGAGGTCGCTCGTGTTCATCACAGCAAGTGCCTGAGATTAAGGAAAAATTTGAGACTTATAATTTATTTGCTGCTGCTGAACTAGAACAAGTTTATGAAGAAGACAAGTTGAATAATGCCTTGCATTATGAAGCACATACTTTTGCCTCAATGGTTTTTGAAAATAATGGTGACGGACAATTTAATGCATTAGCATTGCCTGTTGAGGCTCAAGTTTCCTCTATCAATGATATTTTACTGGATGATGTTGATAATGATGGTTTAAAAGACATCATACTTGCAGGCAATCTATATGTCTCAGAGATTGAAACACCAAGAAACGATGCAGGACTTGGACTATTGCTGAAAAATAAGGGGAGCTTTCGTTTTGAAGCAATTTCTGTACTTGAAAGTGGTATTAATTTGCCTTACGATGTGAAACAATTGCAATGGATGCATCTAGGAAACGAAAAGATTACAGCCATATTAACAGCTGTAAATAATGGATCCCTTCAATTACTTAAAAAAAATATGCCTGCAAGCAGTAGTGGGCGATAGCTTATGTTAAAAATAAAAATTTTCTTGGGGCTGCTGTTTTTACATGTAAACCTATTTGCTCAAAAAAATAATAACCAACTCCCTAAATCTTATGTATGCTATCATACTACAGAAAAGCTACAAATTGATGGAGAATTGCAGGAACCAAACTGGCAAAATACACCCTGGACTGAAACTTTTGTAGACATTGAAGGAGATAAAAAGCCACTCCCACTTTTTGAAACAAAAGTAAAAATGCTTTGGGATAATGACTATCTATACATTGCTGCTTTTTTAGAAGAACCACACCTCTGGGCTACTTACGATCAAAGAGACATGGTAATTTTCCATGAAAATAATTTTGAGGTTTTCATCGATCCTGATGGAGATACCCACCAGTATTATGAGTTTGAGATTAACGCTTTAGAAACTTTCTGGGATTTAATGCTTATGAAGCCTTATCGCGATGGAGGATCTGCTGTAAATAGCTGGGATATTAAAGGGTTGAAAAAAGCAGTAAAATTAAATGGTACATTAAATGATGGAAGTGATACAGATACCTCTTGGGTTGTAGAGATGGCTTTTCCTTGGGAAGTACTGAAAGAGTGTGCACCAAAAGGAAGAAAGCCTAGTTCAGGAGAGTATTGGCGAGTCAATTTCTCTAGGGTAAAATGGAAAACTGAGTGGAAATCAAATAAATATATTAAGGTTCTCAATCCTGAAACAGGTAAAGCTTTTCCTGAATTTAATTGGGTTTGGTCTCCCCAAGGAGTTATTAATATGCAACAACCTGAGACTTGGGGATATCTTCAATTCTCCAATAAAGAACCAAGTAAGGAATTAAAGAAAGAAACTTTTGAGATACCTGAGGTTGAAGCAGTAAAAATGATGCTGAGAAAACTGTACTATTTACAACAAGAAAAGTTTCATGAAAACGAAAGCTATTTTATAAAAAAAGAAGATTTACAAAAAGAGCTTAATCATTCAGCTAACTACGATTATACTTTAATAGGAGGGCAAACATGGTATAGAATTACTATCGTATTTCAAGGAGATAAGTGGGTAATTAGAGAAGATGGGAAGATATGGAATGAAAATCTTTGATAAATGTTTTTTAAATAAGGAAATTGAAAAGATGGATAAACGAACGTTTCTAAAAAAGCTAAATAGTGTAGGCTTTGGACTAGCGATGGCTGCGACATTACCAAATGAAATATTAGCAAAAATAAAAACTACTAATACCAAAAACTGGATGTGGGCCAGACCTAATGAACGCTTTACTACTGAAACTTGGAAAGAGAAGCTTTCAACAGCAAAAGCCTCCGGTATTGATGCGGTATTGGTTGAAGTATATAATGGGAGAAATGCTTTTTTTGAAACAGATAGGTTTCCCGTAAAGGAAAAGTTGTTAGAAAAGCTTGCTCCAATCTGTAAAGAAATAGGAATGGAGCTTCACGCTTGGATGTGGACTATGATCTGTACCAACGAAACCATTAGGAAGAAACATCCCGATTGGTATGCAGTAAATGGTTTAGAAGAATCAACTGTTGATAATCCGGCTTATGTTGATTATTACAGGTTTATGTGCCCTAATCATCCTGAGGTACGCGAATTTGTACAGGCTAATGTACGCTCATTGGCAAAATTTGACTTTCTCGATGGAGTTCATCTAGATTATGTAAGACTACCTGATGTAATTTTGGCTGAAGCTTTACAACCTAAATACGATATTGTACAAGATAAAGAATATCCTCAATACGATTATTGCTATTCAACACATTGCCGCGAGGCATTTAAAGCACAAACAGGTATAGATCCGCTGAAAGATTTAAAAGAACCCTCAGCCAACGATGCTTGGCGAAAATTCAGGTATAATAGCATAAGCAGCTTGGTAAATGAAATGCTCGTACCTGAAGCAAAAAAAACTAATAAAATGATTACTGCTGCAGTTTTTCCCAACTGGGAAAGTGTACGCCAAGAATGGCATACTTGGCAGCTTGATGCCTTTTTACCAATGTTGTATCACAATTTTTATAATGAAGATTTAAAATGGGTAAAAAAAGTTACCGCAGAAAGAAAAAAAGCAGTATCTAATAATCAACCTATTTATTCGGGTTTATTTGTACCAGCTTTAAAGTCTGAAGAATTTGCTAAAGCCTATAAAATGTCATTAAAAGGAGGCGCAAGTGGTATTTCATTATTCGATTTGGGAAGTATAAAAGACGAATACTGGTCTATATTAAAGGAGATTATGGGATAATTTGATTGCTTTTTCTACAGTGAAATTTACATATAACAAAATCTCAAATAATACAACTAATTCTTTACTACCAAAATAGTTATTTAAGCATTAAATCAACATGATTTTGCTTTTTTAGTTTTTTTTGTTTTAAATTCATTTTAACAAAAAATGAAATGGATTTTAATACTAGCAAAATAATATGAACTTCAAACTTATTGAAAATAATATTGACTCTCCTGTTATTACTATACAGTCAGATAGAGAGTGCTGCTGGGAAGGATGGGAAGCTATTATTAAGACAGTTGATAGCTTTATTTCAACTAAGAAGAAGAAAAAAACAATAGTATGCATTGAATGCTATCCAGGTACATACGAATCGATAAATTTAAACATACTCAAAACGGGCTTAAATCCTAGTGCTATCTGCTTAACTGTTGATCTTCTAAAAGAAGAGAGAGATATTAAGGAAATGGTGAGCAAGTATGTACCTGAAAATGATATTTTTGGTAAAGTTTCTGGTTTAGAAATCAAAGATTTTTTCCAAGATAAAAAAACACAATCTATATTAAAAAATATTTCTCAGATAGATGCTGGTACTGTGCTCATATTTGGAATAGGGGCATCTCTTTTATTCGAGCCTGACTTATTGATTTATGCAGATATGTCTCTTTATGAGATTCAGCAGCGTTTTAGAAGAAAAGATATCAGTAATATTGGTCTTAAAAATCAAGAAGAAGCATATGAAAAACAATATGCCAGAGGTTTTTTTATCGATTGGTTAATCGGCAATAAAATTAAAAAGTCGGTACTAAAAAAAGCACATTTTGTATTAGATACTAATAATTGGCAACGACCTAAAATGGTTAAAGCTGATGCGTTAAGAGAGGGATTAGCGAAAGCAGCGCATACGCCTTTTATACAAGCTCCTTTTTTCGATCCACAATTCTGGGATGGACCTAATCACAAAAAACCCTTTGATGATTTCCACTGGTACTACAGTTGTATACCTGAAGAAAACTGTATCCTTTTCAGGTTTGGTAATATACTTTTCGAATCGCCCGTGATCAATGCCATTTACCTTTCTCCTAAAAAAATGTTGGGCAAAACTGTATATCATCTTTTTGGCGCAGAACTACCTTTAAGAATGAAGTTTATCGATACGCTTGATACTGGAAATGATGAAGAAGTAATACAAGTAGATCCAGATACTGAAGCATTAAAAAATGCCTTTTCTTGTGAATACAAGGGGGAAAACAGTTATTATGTGATGGCCTCTATCGATGGTTCAGGCATGTATTTAGGATTGAAGGATAAAGCAAAAAAAAAGGAACTTACTAAAGCTACTGAGAAGAAAAAT
>JBCDJE010000038.1:0-13438 GCA_038748185.1 Bacteroidota bacterium | reverse complement strand
TTCTCTAAAAGATCAGCTGCTGGCATTTAAAAACCTTCCGGCTTTTTTCAAAATGATTTGGGAAACAAGCAGGTCTATGACAATAGGTGATGTATTATTAAGGTTGGTGAAGTCTGCTTTACCACCAATTCAACTCTATATTGGCAAACTAATTATCGATGAAGTAATATTGCTTGCTAACGGAGGTATCAATGAGGGTGATATAAAATTAGTCTGGCTATTGGTGGGCTTTGAATTGTTATTGGCAGTAGTTTCAGATGTTATATCTCGGGGGATTACTTTATTAGACGGGCTTTTAGGTGACTTATTTGCCAATAGTATTTCAGTAAAACTCATAGAGCATGCAGCTAAAATGGATTTATATCAGTTTGAAGATGCTGAGTTCTACGATAAACTTGAAAGAGCAAGGCGACAGACTACCAGCCGTATTGTATTGATGTCGCAAGCGCTAACACAGGTACAAGACACAATTACTTTGCTATTTTTAGGGATTGGTTTAGCAGTATATAATCCTTGGCTTATTTTACTACTTATTGTAGCAGTAATTCCATCATTTATTGCAGAAAATTACTTTAACCAACAAGGCTTTTCTTTGAGCAGAAGTTGGACACCTCAAAGGCGCGAACTCGATTATTTGAGATACATTGGGGCAAGTGATGAAACAGCGAAAGAAATAAAGACTTTCAATCTTTCTGCATTTTTGGCAAATCGCTTTAAGGAGGTTTCAGATAATTACTACAATGCCAATAAAAAGCTTTCTATAAAACGTGCTATTTGGGGAAGCCTGTTGTCGGCAGTGAGTACCTTTGCTTACTACGGCGCTTATATTTTTATTGTTCTTCAAGCCATTGCCGCAATCATTACCATTGGTGATCTTACTTTCCTTTCAGGTTCATTTAATCGAATGCGTGGTTTACTACAAGGTATTATGGGGCGTTTTTCATCTATAGCACAAGAAGCACTCTATTTACAAGATTTATTTAGCTTTTTTGAAATTAAACCCATGATCCAGACCTATGGGAAAGGGAAGAAAATTCCTCATCCTATTAAGTCAGGCTTTACTTTTGAAAATGTGGGATTTAAATACGCTAATAGTGAAAATTGGTCACTCAGGTATCTGTCATTTCATTTTAGAGTAGGGGAAAAACTGGCGCTTGTCGGGGAGAACGGCGCTGGAAAAACTACTTTAGTGAAATTGCTTTCTCGCTTGTACGACCCTACCGAAGGGAGGATTTTGTTAGATGGGGTAGATTTAAAAGAATATGATTTGCAAGACTTGAGAAAAACCGTAGGTATCATTTTTCAAGACTATGTGCGATTTCAAATGGCTGCTACTGATAATATTGCAGTTGGGCAAATCGATCAGCGAGAAAACGAAGCACGTATTATTAGTTCAGCACAAAAAAGTTTAGCCGATACAGTTATTAGTCGTTTACCCCATGCCTATGACCAACTTTTAGGTAGGCGATTTAGCCAAGGAGTAGAGCTTTCCGGAGGCGAATGGCAAAAAGTAGCGTTGGCAAGAGCTTATATGCGCGATGCCCAATTACTTATTCTTGACGAACCAACTTCGGCACTTGATGCAAGAGCGGAGCATGAAGTTTTTATACGTTTTTCAGAACTAATACAAGGGAAATCAGCCGTGTTAATTTCTCACCGATTCTCTACAGTACGTATGGCAGATCGCATTCTTTTTCTAGAAAGAGGGCAGCTCAAAGAGTTAGGAACACACCAAGAGCTCCTTGAAAAACAAGGAAAATATGCAGAACTATTTGAGTTACAAGCAAAAGGGTATCAATAAGTTGAGGAGTTGGTATTTTTGTCTTTATTGAATTATTTCAAAGGCCTAAAAAAACTTGCATCTTATTCTAGCGAAATATATAATTGTAAGTAATTACTCACTTTATGTCTGAAAAGAAAGAGAAAATTATTGAAGCAGCTTTGAAACTTTTTGCAAAAGAAGGTTTCTATGCTACTTCAACGAGTAAGGTAGCCAAAGAAGCTAATGTTTCAGAAGGATTGATATTCAGGCATTTTGGTAATAAAGAAGGGTTACTTAATGCTATATTAGAAGAAGGGAAAGAGAGAATAAAAAATCTCTTTGCCGATATCGTCCTTGAAGCTGATCCGCGAAAAGTGATTCGTAAAACCTTAGAGCTGCCATTTATCGTCAAAGAAAAAGAATATGAATTCTGGAAATTACAGTTTAAACTTAAATGGGAACTTGAAGATTTTTACGAAGATAAAACAGAGCCTTTAAAGCGAATCTTAATTCATGCTTTTGAGAAGTTAGGGTATGAAAAACCTGTGCTGGAAAGCGAGTTTCTGATACATTATATAGATGGCATAAGTGCAGCAATCTTAAAAAATACACTGAATGATAGAGAAGAATTTAAGCAGTATATTTTAAAAAAGTATAAAGTATAAAAAATTTTAAAATAAAAATAAGTAAGTACTCACATTTTATCATTATGAAAAAAGTAGCATTAGTCACCGGAGCTTCTTCCGGAATTGGAAAAGAAACAGCCAAACAATTATTGAAAGATGGATTGAAAGTGTATGTAGCAGCTAGGAGAGTAGAAAAAATGGAAGATTTGAAAGCAGCAGGAGCAACCCCATTAAAAATGGATATTACAATCGATACAGATATTCAAGAAGTTGTAAAAACTATCCGTGATATTGATGGAGGAGTAGATGTACTGGTAAATAATGCTGGTTATGCTATCTACGGCGCAGTAGAAGATACCACTATTGAAGACGCACGTCGACAGTTTGAGGTAAATATTTTTGGATTAGCACGATTAACGCAATTGATTTTGCCTTATATGAGGAATAAAAAAGCAGGGACAATTATTAATATGTCTTCAATGGGTGGAAAAATTTATACACCTTTAGGAGCTTGGTATCATGCGACCAAACATGCATTAGAGGGTTGGTCAGATTGCTTGCGCTTGGAGTTGAAAGAATTTGGTATTGACGTAGTAATTGTTGAACCCGGTGGGATAAAAACAGAATTTGGCGATGTGATGACTGCACCGTTAATGGAACGTTCTGGGGATACCGCTTATGCTAACTTAGCAAAAAAGATGAAAAAAGGAGTAACAGAGGCTTATGAAAAAGCCTCAGAGCCCCGTGTAATTGCCAAAGCCGTATCGAAAGCGGTAAAAGCCAGAAAACCTAAAACCCGATATGTAGCGGGCTATATGGCAAAACCCGTTATGTTATTAAGAAAATGGTTGAGCGATCGTATGTTTGATAAAATAATTATGAATGCGGCGTAAAGATTATGCGGAAGTCTCAGGAAAGACGATAGTTCTGTTTCCAGTAACAATGACCCGATTTTCCAAATGACTTTTTACAGCTCTTGCTAATACAATGGTTTCAATATCAGCCCCAATTCTTTTTAAGTTTTGGGGTGTACTTTTAAAAATCTTTGCAGTGGTAAGTTTTAAACCTTAAGTATACGGAATGTTTTGACTACCCTAACAGGTTGAAGTCTTCAATAAGGACTGGGAGGGAGCCACAATTGCATATGTTGCTTGAACTAAAAATGGAAAGAATAATGAAGAAGTCTAAAACTTTAGTAGGTTCGTAAGTAAGAATAGTCAATAAGATACAACTAGTCAAGAAAGCTTGCACTAGAGGGTTAATTTTTTACCTAGCATTTAGATGGGACGATTATAAGTACTACTATTTAAAGAATTATATTGAAAGCAAATAACTAATAATTCCATAAGTATATCCAAACAATATTTCGATATCATGGAGAAACCTTTAAACTTGAATCAGGCTAGAGCTATTTTTTTTAGAACATTTGACAAAAAAAAATATGCCATTACTTTCACTTTAGATTTTGAATGGGGTGTTGTTTTTGGTTGGAATAGTAAAGGTTATGTTAGGACTGGAAAATATCCAATGGTAGGTTGTGCTCCAGTATTGATAGATAAAATGGAAGGAAATATCCATTCATTAAGACCCTCAGGACAAGATGAATCACTAGATGAAATACTTGAAAAGTATAGACAAAAAAAGGGATATAATCATATTATAAAATTTCCCCCAAAAGGAAATTTGAGTATGATGTCAGACTTGGAAAGAGTTTTCTCATTAATGGATACAAGAGAATCTTTTCAAATTGAAGACGCAATTAAAATTGTTAAACAAAAAAACCTATTTGATTTAGACGCATTTAAAAAAGTAATTGATCCAGATAATCGTTATCAAAATATTTTGAAAGCAATAATTCATGGATTTCCTATTTCCAATCAATATATACTGTACAATTCTGACATAGAATTACTTCCAAAAGAAATTACACTATTTAAGGAAACTATTGAGCATATCTATATCTCTATCAGTAGGATCAAAAAGCTACCCGATGAAATAAAAGATTTATATAAGTTAAAGTCTATTGTTGTAGAGGCATCTCCTTTAGAATACATGCCTACTAGACTATCAGAACTTAATTTCTTAGAAGAAGTAAGATTAGAAAATACGTGTATATCTTCCGATCAACTACAAGAGTTTAATCTTCCAAGAAATTGTACTATTAAAATTGAAGGTAATTATCCTGAAGGTCTAAAAGATGCATTTGATGAAATCAATAGTTAAGCCTCCATTGGTTCAAGTCTTAGCGATAGCTATGACTTGGACTAAAAAATGGGAGACAGAAGTCTTAGGTATATTTGGCTAATTGCAATTAGAGAAAGGAAATAATAAAAAATAAAAAGTCCAAGTCAGCAAGTTACAATCTGAGGCTCATAAGATTTGAGCTATAGAGCTATAGAGTGAAAAACCAAAGCAGCCTGTCAGCTATTAGACAACAGACTACTTGTAACCATATTTCACTTTATTCGTGGTGAAGAATAATAAAAAAATGTGGTACTTAAGTTTTATGATTTTCTATCAATAAGTAAAGGGAACTTTTACAACAGTATTATCCCAAGCTATGTTCATCACCCCCTTTCCTTCACTTTCCATCTCAAACTGTATAGTAAAAGCTTCAGTTGTTCCAGAGCTTGTGGATGCTTTAGCAGTTACACGGAGTGCATCATTCCCTTCATTGTATCTGTAAGCTCCCCAATAGTCAAGGCCTTTATTAAAAATAATGGTCCATTCATTTTTTCCGGGAATAGTAAATAAAGCATAAACACCTTTTTTCAATTTCTTCCCAGCAAAAGAAACATCTTGATACAATTTAATTTCAGTAGCTTCATTAGCACCTGTGCGCCATACTTTTCCATAAGCCACTTTTTTCCCGAAAATTTCTCTATTTTTTTTCTGTGGACGACTATAAATAACCCGCATGATAGCCTGGTCTCCTTCTTCTCTGTCATGGGCAAAGTTATCAGGGAAATATGCCATGTCAAGCGGGCTTTTGTCTAATCCTCTGAAAGACTGAGCTTGAACATCGGTGAGTAAAATAGGTAAAACAAAAAGTAATAGTAAAGTTAAAGTTTTCATAAAAATTGTTTCAGTTGGAATAATGAGCATTATATGGAAATATAGTGCACTTAAGACTAAATTAATTCATTCTTTTTGTAAATATTTACTCCCAAAGTGATCATTTCATCAATTTCTTTTTCTAGTTCAGGGCTAAGCCTTTTAATGTGAAAACAGCTTTTTCCTTTCAAAAATTTGTTAAGCGCTTCTGAAATAGGGTGGAATTTTTCAGGATGAGTATAAATGGGGAAAAAATATAGCCGAATATCTTTTGGTTTGGGTACTACACTACCAAAATAAAAGCCATCAACTTTTTGCCTACCTTGCATAGCTTCTTTAGTTCCAGCCAACTCAAATACATTTTCGTTGTCTTTGCGTATTTGAAGAGGAGGAACATGCTTTGTTAATAAAGACTTTAAGATATTTTGAATTTCAATTAAATCAGTTTTCATAATTTATTGTGTAGCATTTTTAGAAATCTCTTCTAGTTTGTTATCTATGAATTTTTTGGAAAGCCATTTACCTCTTACCATTACGCCATTTATTGCTCTTAAAGCTTGTAAATCTTCCAATGGATTATTAGCTACCAAGATACAATCTGCACTGGCTCCTTTAATAATTTCCCCAAACTCACCTGTCTTATTTAGGAAAGTTGCCGGATTGATAGTACCAATCTGTATGGCTTCTAAAGGAGAAAGTCCTGCTGCCAACATGCCTGCTAATTCATGATGAATGGAAAATCCCGGAACATTGAATACTTGAGGTGCATCAGAACCTAATAATAAGCCATGACCTTTTTTCTGTAAATTGTAAATAATTTTTAGGCGGAGAGTGTTGAATGCATTCCATTTTTCAGTACTGTATTCAGGGTCTGAGATCAAATTTTCCTTGCTTTTTATCCAATTTTCGAGTGTAGTCTTAGGCATGTATTTCATCTCAGGAGCAGTGGCGAGTGTTGAAGCCTCATCAGGTGAAAACCATCTATCAAATAGGCTTTGTGTAGGTACTACCCATACTTTGTAAGTATTGGTCATGGCTACCAGTTCATCAATCAGTTTAGGATCGGCATCATATGTAAAATTATAACCAAAAAAGCCGTTGGTGTTAGGGTCGAGCCCTTTCTCTTTTGGGACGAGTCCTTCTATAAAACCGTCTACATGATCTATAGAAGCATAGCCACTTTCCAGTGCATGTCGAATGCCTACATCTGTTGAAACATGTCCTGCAAAGGTTATCCCTACTTCATTAGCCGTCTTTACAATTGCATCAAAAACTTCTAATTGAATGCCTGGATGCAGTTTAAGAAAATCGTATCCTGCCTCGTTGTAAGTTCTTACTTTTGTTTCTGCTTCTTCAACATTACGCACAGTGTTGCCATTCAAAGAAGGGCTTGAAGTGAAAATGCGTGGACTCAAAACCTCATTATTAGCAGTTTGTTCTCTTAATTCAAGGTGTAATGGATGCCCTAACATGCCTCGAATAGTGGTAACTCCGTTGGATAAATAAAGAAAAAGTGTTTCTTCTATATTTTCTCTTCCCCAATCTGGTGAAGGAATATGAGCATGCATTTCTGCCAAACCAGGCATTAAAAACTGCCCTTTGCCTTCAATTACCGTAGTATTTTCCGCAAGGGCAGGTTTTTCATCCAGAATGTCGGATATTTTTCCTTCCTTAATCAGCACAAATTTGTTTTTACTTACCTCGCCAGACCTTACATTAATGATATTTACCTCTTGGATGAGTGTAATATCATCATCACTTGGAAGTGTACTTTGTTGGGGAGTAGAACAAGAAATAAATAAACCAATTAGTATTAAAAAATATTTCATTATGTAGGAAGGTTACTTACCAAATAACATGTAGGCACAAAGTAAAAACTGCACCTACTGTAGCATTGAAAATCCCTGATTTTTTATTTCTCTGGAGTTACTAACGTAATAATAGTAAGTGCTTCGATATAATTAAATATGGGTGTATGTTTCATATTAAAAAACTGATATCCAAATATTTATTTAGCTAATAAATAACTAACATCTAATTACAAAAAATCTTTTACTTTGCTAATTCACACTCATCCCTTTCGCTTTCGCTTCGCTTACTTTCTTTAACCTATTTAACCCGTTTTCAAAATCACCACCAAGTAATGGGTCTATTAAAGCACCAAAATACTTTTCAAAGTAAGAGTTTGCATTAGCACTAAACCCCCAAGTAACTTCTACACCCTCAGCCACTTCTTTGAATTGCCAATGTCCAAAACCGGTAGACTCTCTTCCTTGATCTTGGAATTCTATTTTCGTTTCAATTTTTTGATTGAGTACAGATTCAAGGATGAATTGTTCTCCTATTCCGTTAATATCACCTACCCAACTGTAACTGGCACCTTTACCTATAGTTTTATCACCATAACTCACTTGCATACTTGGGTCGGATGCGGCAAAAGGAGACCATTTTTCCCAATTTTTTAAATCGTTTACTTCTTCAAATACACTGTTTATAGGTGCTTGGATAACAATTTGACGTTGCATACCAAATTCAGCAGGAAGGAACACGCCAATTACTAATAATAGTATCACTAAAATACCTATTATGATTCCAATTTTTTTAAGCGTTTTCATAGTAGAAAAAATTTAGAGTTGCTAATACAAAATACTATTTTTGTATCAAATTAAAAAATGTAGAACGTAAAGGATGTATGGACTAAACCTTTTTGAGAAGAATTGATAAGTTTATCTGTCGTATTTATAAGTTAATGAGATGAAAGTTGCCTTAGTAAAATACAATGCCGGAAATATCCAGTCAGTAATTTATGCTTTAAATCGTTTGGGGATAGAACCTATACTATCCGATGACCATGAAGTATTACAAACTGCTGATAAAGTTATCTTTCCTGGTGTAGGAGAGGCTAATGCCGCTATGCGCAGCTTGAAAGCCAAAAAGCTGGATGAGTTAATACCTGCGCTCAAACAACCTGTATTTGGGATTTGTGTGGGTCAGCAATTGTTATGTAGGTATTCTGAAGAAAATGATACAGAATGCTTAGGAGTGTTTGATTTAGATGTTAAAAAATTTCCCAATAAGGCACAGAAAGTGCCGCAAATTGGCTGGAATAATATTCATTCGGTAAAAAGCTCTCTTTTCGAAGATTTACCCGAAAATCCTTTTGTATATTTTGTACATAGTTATTACTCAGAACTGAGCAACAAAACAATTGCAGTTGCAGATTATGGTGTGCCTTTTAGTGCAGGTTTACATAAAGACAACTTTTATGCGGCACAATTTCACCCGGAAAAAAGCAGCTTAGTAGGAGCGAAAATTTTACAAAACTTCATTGAGAAGTGTAATTGATTTGCTGAGTGCCTATCAAAAACAAACGCCTGATCGTATACGATCAGGCGTTTGTTTTAATCAATACGAGCTCGTCGTGCTAACTTTTCGGGTTTTTAAATAAGCCGTCGAATATTTCTTTGGCTTTATCTGATGTATTCTTCAATATCGGATCGAAAGTATTTTTGAATTCCTCTTTGTAGCTGTTAGTTGCATCTTCAAAATCCTTCTTAAAATCATCACTGGCTTCTTTACTATAAAATCCTCTAAGAATACCATCATACTCTCCATTTCTTACCCAATTCATCAATTCTAACACCCTAATTACAGGCATTGGATGCGATAAACCTATGGTATTTAAAAATTTATAAACATTATCCATTAAAGAGTTAGAATTATTGTACTCTTCGGCTTGAGCAATAAATTCTCCTAAATCCATCTGGTCTATTTGTTTGCCTCCAGCCATTTTCATAAGCATCTGTATGGAAACTTCAGGATCTTGTATAGCAAGTAGTGCTGCCCTATCAGCTGAAAGTTCACTTTTGCGATCCCATTCTTTCAGCGCGGCAATAATGCCGGCAATAGCCAATCCACTTAATGGAATATTTAAAGTAAATGTAGAAAGCCTTACCATGAGAATAAGCAATGTTTTATATAAAACATGCCCACTTTTAATATGCCCAAGTTCATGACCCATTATACCCATCAACTCTTTTTCATCCATAATATCTACCAACCCCGAGTTTAATACAATAAAGGGGTTATCCATACCAATAGCACCAGCATTAAAAAACGGATTTTGAGAAACATACAGCTCAGGTCTTTTGTCAAAGTCTAGTGTTTTACAAGCTTCTTTATATACTTCGTGAATTTTACTGAATTGCTTCTTAGATACTCTTACTGCTGATCCAAGTGTGATGAGCCTCAGCGATTTCTCGGTAGTGCCTCCCACAAAGGTTTTAACAGCTATATCTAATCCTGGTACTTTTTGTAATGCATTTAAAGCAGCTCTATCAGCAGGATGCTCCCAAGCTGAAGGGTGAATTCCTTTAAAATGTATTCTTACATTTTTATATTCTTTTGGCTTCATAACTTTTACAAATTTCTAAATAAATAAATGATACAACTTTTCATGGTTGCATATAGGTAATTAAAGCATCATAAAATTATATCCTATTTTTCTCCACAACATGTCAGGCTTTATCTGTATGGATGCACTATAATTAGCTAAATAATATTGATTTTACGGAAAAGTTGGCAGAAAATGAAAACATTTACATCAACGGTAGGTAAATTGTTTCAATAGTTCAGCTAGAGTAAAAGTATATTTTATCAATTATTTCTCTAAATATTTAATATACCAAGGCAAAAGCAAGGCAATTTATCTTTTTCTTAGGTATTAAAATATCAGTTAGTTTGAATAGAAGATGATTGAATTATTGTACATTACTTATCACTTTAAACTCAAATTTATGAAAAAATTAATCCTACTGCCGATAATGCTTTTTTTGTTTTCTTGTAATGAAAATCGGTTGATTAATCAGTATGAAGGAGTTCCTCAGCTAAACTGGGAAAAAAATTATATCCCATCATATACGCTTAATATTGAAGATGCAGCAGCTAAATACAAGGTAATGATAGGCTTAAGGCATATTTCAGAAATAAGCTATGGAGAGGTATTGGTGAATTTAAAAATGACAATTCCATCAGGAGAAGTAATTGAAACACCATATATTTTAGAACTTCGTGATAAAACAAGTGGAGAACTTAAAGGCTCGGCTATGGGTGATATCACTGATATTGAAGTTGCTGTAGAAGAAAACTTTACCTTTCCTGAAAGTGGAGAATATAAATTTAGTATTTCTCATCAGATGGAACAAGAGACTTTATCGGGTGTTATGGAAGTGGGACTGGTAGTAGATAAATTAAAAGAATAATTTAAGTAATCTAATTAAGAAATATGGCAAAAATAAGATCGACAACAGTATGTGCTGTTTTGCACAATGGAAAAATAGCAATAGGTGCAGATGGACAAGCTACTATGGGCAATACAGTGGCTAAAAGTAATGTAAAGAAGATAAGAAAACTGCAAAATGGTAAAATTGTAGTCGGTTTTGCCGGTTCAACGGCTGATGCTTTCACGCTTATGGAGCGCTTTGAAGAAAAGTTAAATGCCTATGGTGGTAATTTTAAAAGAGGGGCAATTGAATTGGCAAAAGATTGGCGAACGGATCGCTTTTTAAGAAGACTAGAAGCGATGATGATTGCTGCTTCTAAAGATGAAATACTAGTGATTTCAGGTACTGGGGATGTATTAGAGCCTGATAACCAGATTGCTGCAATTGGTTCAGGAAGTATGTATGCTCAAGCTGCAGCTACTGCACTCAAAAAAAATGCATCCCACCTATCAGCCGAAGAGATGGTAAAAGAGAGTCTGAATATTGCAGCAGATATTTGCATTTATACAAACCACAATTTGGTTATTGAAACTATTGAATAAAACCTATTTGCTAAACGCAATTAGCGTAATAATTTTAAAGAGCGATAAGTTTTTCTTATTGCTCTTTTGTATACCATCAACTCAATTGTAGAAGATTAAACTTTCAGAGAGTCATATACCTGTACCTTCTTCCACAAGCTGGCAGTATCAGCAACATATTTTTTGTGTGCTTCATGCTCTTGATAAATGTCTTGGTCTTCTTTATTCTTAAAAGTAACCAATAAGGAAAATGTATAAGAATTATCAACTACATCTCTTGGAGTATTAGCAGGTACGCCTATATAATAAGAAACGATTACATCTATTTTTTTGAGAAATTCTTTAGTGTTTTTTATAAATGCTTTTTGTTGCGATTCATTATCTGGCTCATTGAACCAAAAATAAACCACATGTATAAAATCTCCATGCTTTTGTTTAGCAGTTGGAGAAGATGAGGCTTTAGCAAAATTTCCAATTCCAATTACGCTTGCGCTACTTATCATCAATCTTTTTAAAAAACTTCTTTTAGCAATCATTTTCACTTTAGATTTTAATGAGTGTATGTAAACTTTCCCGACGAAATTATAAAAAAGGGTTTGCTGTACAAATTATTAGTTCCTATTATGATTATTAAGTTCATGAGTTGCTCAAGTTTTTGGTATATGATTTATCTATAAAGTTTAGAATTCTACTAAATTAAATTTAGCTTTAATGTTTCATTTTTCTATTTACAGCTAACCTTACTATATATGTTCTTAGAACCTCAATTAAATAATCTTCCACATAATCCGCAATCAGGATGGATAGAGGTAGTATGTGGTTCTATGTTTTCAGGCAAAACAGAAGAGTTGATAAGGAGAGTGAGAAGGGCAATAATAGCACAACAAAAAGTAAAGATTTTTAAACCTGCTTTTGATACTCGCTACCATGAAGACCATGTTGTATCTCATGATAAAAATAGTTTACATTCAATTGCAGTAAAAACTAGTAAAGCACTTTTAGATTTTGTGAATGAAGGAGATGTAATAGCAATAGATGAAGCTCAGTTTTTTGATGATGCAATTGTCGAAATATGTGCATTATTAGCCAATAGGGGACATCGCTTAATTATTTGTGGGTTAGATATGGATTTTGAAGGAAAGCCTTTTGGTGCAATGCCAAGCCTTATGAGTATAGCAGAGTTTGTGACTAAGCTTCATGCAATTTGTGCACAATGTGGTGATGTAGCATCTTATTCGTTTAGGCTAGTGACTTCGACAGATAAGGTATTAATTGGGGAAAAAGATGCTTATGAGGCAAGGTGTAGAAAATGTTTTAAAATGGGAAAAGAAATAATTTCTGAAAGGCATCAAGACCTGCATTCGGTACAAAAAAAGAACTATTGATAATTTTACAATAGTTCTTTTATATGGTAATAAGGAAATCTAAATCAAATTTTTTAGTAAATCTCTTTATGAAAGAGCGACTAGAGCTTTTTCATAGTCAGGTTCTTGTACAATTTCAGGTACTTGTTCTACATAAGTAACTTTTCCTGCTTCATCAAGCACTACAACTACTCTTGAAAAAAGTCCACTTAAAGGACCATCTTGCATGGTAATATGATAAGCCTCTTCAAACGAGTTACCTTTGTATTCAGAAGTTGGAACAACATTTTCTATGCCCTCAGCCTCGCAAAATCTGCTATGTGCAAATGGTAAATCTTTAGATACGCATAATACTACTGTATTTTCCATATCTGATGCTTTCTTATTAAAAGCACGGACTGAAGCAGCGCAAATACCAGTATCTATACTAGGGAAAATATTGAGAACAACTTTTTTTCCTTTATAGTCAGCTAAGCTGGTATCGCTGAGATCAGATTTTGTAACTGTAAAGTCTGGTGCTGAGCTACCAATTTCAGGTAAATTTCCGGAAGTACTTACAGGGTTTCCTTTAAATGTTATCGAAGCCATTGATTGAAGTTATTTACTTAAATTTTTAAAATATGGTTAAAAACATAAATACTTATAAGGAGTGAATTCATAAAAAATCTCCATGTTATATTAAGTTTAAAAGGAAGTAAATGTTTGTGAATTACTGATAAAATCTACTTAAGTAATGATGAAATAATAAGTTTAGTATTTTAAGGTAGTTATTTATTGAACAGGCAAGGCGTTGAAATCGCAGTTTAACAGGGTAAAATAAGATTTTAAT
>JBCDJE010000037.1:0-13761 GCA_038748185.1 Bacteroidota bacterium | reverse complement strand
TATAAGGTGAATAGTGGAGACTATTACTTTAAAGTAGCAAAGCAATAAACTGCTAATATCTTTTATTCAGGTCTCAAGGTATTTTACTTCATAAATTTAACTAATTGTTTTGATAGGGGTGAGGCTTTTTGGTAACCTGTTAAGATTTTTGACTGGTTAGTTTCAGGGTTAATCAAAATAACTGTTGGAAAACCCCTTACACCTAATTGTTTTGCTAGCTCATATTCTTTAAATACTTTACCATCAAATCTAATATTTGCTTCGCCTTCTGCATTTAACTTTACAGCATAATAGCTATCAGTAAGAATTTTACCTACTTGTTCATCTTTAAAAGTAGTAGCATCCATGCGTTTGCACCATCCGCACCAGTTGGTATAAGCATCTATTAAAATTGGTTTGGGTGTTGTTTGTAATTTATTTTCAAGTTCTTCAAAATTGAGCCAGTGAATTACAGTATTTCTTTCAAGTTTCTGATAATCAGTATCATATATCGATATTCCTGTGAAATTATAACTGCTTATTTTGGGTATAACTATCAAAAAAGAAGCAATAATTAGTATAGTCTGTAATAAAAATGTTTGTTTCATAATTGTCAATATCTAGATTTGTCTATTTTCAATTTTATTAATTTTTCTCGAAAGCTACGGCCAACAGGAAGTTTATTTTTACCCATCCTTTTGATATTACCTTCTAATAAATCAATATGAGCTAGATTGATGAACCCTCATAAATATTTGTTTTGGTAATTTTTCTTCTCACTGTTTTAGAGATTAAAATGCCATGTACCCTCAAACTACTGTAGTATCAGATCAGATGGGTTTTAGCAAAAACTACCACCAATTTCCTTATGGAGATTATCACAAATAATCAGAGTTTCTTTTTTCCGGTTACCCCCTTTTGATCAAAGGTTACCAACAAAGGATCGCGTTCTGGGGGTGATTGTAAATAATGACGAAACGAAAGTTATTGATAGACTAGCGGATGAAAACACGCTTATAAGGGAGAAAATTGCTGATGTAGAGATTTTAGTAGTAGGCAATAAGCTCACTAATTGGGCGATTGCTTTTGATATTACAAATGTTGCTGATAAGACATTTGAAGTATTAGAAAATGAATAAAATACTGATTGATAGCGAAGGAGTAATGTACAACTTTTTTGGAAGAACGCTTAATAGCGAGACTGTAGAAAATTTAAAGCATGTTAACTCTTTTATTGGGTACTTTTCTCTTGGGGGGCTTTTTATCCTCTTCCTAATGTTTACAAACCACCAATCGAAAATAAATAATAACTGTTTCTCACTAAAACCAATACAGTCTTAGGTATTCTTTGGCTGTATTTTTATAGCTTAACGCTAAGTATTAGTAATTCTCGTTTTTTAAGTGTTTAATATTTTAGGAATCAAACCAAAAACACAATTATGGAACAACTTAAAGAGGAGCAGTATATCACTATAGATTATTGGTCAGAAGATCAAATTATTTATGCGAATTGGGCAAGCGATTTTTTATTAGTTGAAGAAGTAAAAAATGGCGTTATAGAAGTATTAGAAGAGATTCAATCTCATAGTTGTGCAAAGCTAATCAATGATAACCGTGAATTGCAAAGAGCTTGGGATGGTGCGAATGAGTGGATTACTGAAACATGGGTACCACAAGCCACCGAAGCTGGATTGCGTAAATTTGCGCATATTATTTCTCCTGATGTCTTTACTCAACTATCTGCTGAATCTATGAAAAGTAGTAATGATGAAGCAAGTGGTGAATTCCAAATGAGAATTTTTAAAGATATGGATGAGGCAAAAAAGTGGGTACTAGAATAGTAAACCTTTGGATACAAAAAGTTTATTACTTTACTATTACCCTATAATTGATACCGCAAGATGTTTTAAAGCAAACTTGCGGTATTTTGTTAATCAACAATCTGCTGCTTTTTGAATAAATGATCTTATCTTCACAAAGACTATTTTTCCTTATTCTTCTCTCCAATATTTGCTTCCTCCATCAATTCTAAACCGTAATTTCTAATAACTTCTATGATAGGCAGTGCTCTTTTACCTTTTTCAGTAATGGAATATTCTACTTTTGGAGGGACGACTGGAAAAACTTTCCTGTGAATAAATCCTTCTTTTTCCAATGCCCTTAATTGGGAAGTGAGCATTTTATGTGTAATGCGAGGGATGTCTTTTTTTAAGGCGCTATATCGCATTGTCCTATCTTTCAATCTCCATAATATGGGCATTTTCCATGTACCCCCAATCTTATCCATAGCAAACTCTACCGGATTATAATATAGCTTGCTATCATGTAAAAACTCTGGCATATCAGTAACTATTTGATTATCAGTATACTTTCCTAGAAGTGTGTATCACTCTTTTGAGTAAGTATATTGATAAAGATACTACTAAGAAAGAGTTTTACATAAATTAAAATGAAGGTAATGTAATTACCTAAAAACATATCCATATTGTCTTACAATTTAAAAGCTTTAAATAATAAAATGGGAGGAGTTAAAGAAAAATTGAATTGTGTACATCCGCATGGCGCACCATTTAAAGGAAAAATACTAATGGTGGCAAGTAGCCCGGCAATTTCACAGCAAACAGGCTGGCCCATTGGCTTTTGGGCAGCAGAATTAACCCACCCCTTAAGGGTTTTCCAAGAAGCAGGTTACGAGGTAGAAATAACCTCCACAGAAGGCGGGAAGTTAGAAATGGATGCGTATTCTAACCCCACTGATACTAGTGGTTATTCGGCAAATGATGTCATTTCGTTAGGGTATATGCAACAAGCGTGGTTTAATGAGAAACTGGCAAAAACAAAAAAGTTTTCAGAAATAAGGCATGAAGATTTCGATGCTATCTTTTTAGTAGGTGGGCAAGGACCTATGTATACTTTTAAAGGCAATGAAGCTTTAGCTAAGCTATTTATTACTTTTTATGAAGCAGGAAAACCGAGTGCTGCTGTTTGTCATGCTACCACACTTTTATTGGAAGCTTTGAAATTGAATGGAGAGCTTTTGGTGAAAGGAAAAACTTGGACAGGTTTTGCCAACTCAGAAGAAGATTTTGCTGATAACGCAGTTGGAATGAAAATCCAGCCTTACAGAATAGAGGATGAAGCAAGGAAAATCACTGATACGCATTTTAAAGTAGCAGCTCCTTTTTTGGCTTATGCGATTACAGATGGAAATTTGATTACTGGTCAACAACAAAATTCAGGTGCAGCAGCAGCAGAAATGGTAGTTGAGCAACTTCTAAAGTAAAGGGGATTTATTTTTTCAAATACAAAGAACTTCTTACGGCATACATGGGCTTAGTTTCATGTATTCAATTTTCAACTATAACACAAAACAAGTAGGAACATGTAAAAATTTAGTGCCAATGTGTCATAGTTTTTTCATGGAACATCTTTTGATTTAAAAGGATACCTCTCAGCTCACTATTATTTTAACTTCATAGGAGAATAAGCTACCTCAATAGAAAGGTCTTATTATTTGTTCCCAATTAGATATAAATCAAAAGATAATATGGAAAAATTTATTTCACTTGGTGAAGAAGATGCCCAACTTTTAGATGCGTATTCGAACACGATTACTTCAGTAGTGAAAGGGGTGGGGGAGGCAGTGGTTCATATTGAAGTAGAAAAAAAAACTCAATCGCGAAGAACCAGACAGGGAGTACTGATGCCTGCTTCAGGTTCTGGATTTGTTATTTCGTCAGATGGGTACATTGTAACCAATCACCATGTGGTTGAAAATGCTGGTAAAATCAGTGTAGCATTTAGCGACGGTAGAAAAATGAATGCCGAACTAAGAGGCACAGATCCTTCAACCGATATAGCCGTTTTAAAAGTTTATGAAAACTTAAAATCTTTAAGCTTTGCAGATTCATCTGCATTATTACCCGGGCAAATCGCTATAGCAATTGGCAACCCTTATGGCTTACAGCAAACCGTAACAACAGGTGTAGTGAGTGCACTTGGAAGAACTTTAAGAGCCAGCAATGGCAGATTGATTGATGATGTCATTCAAACAGATGCTTCATTAAATCCTGGTAATAGCGGTGGACCACTATTAAATTCTAAAGGTCAAGTAATTGGAGTGAATACTGCTATAATAAATTCAGCTCAAGGTATATGTTTTGCGGTATCTGCTAACTTGGCAGAAAATGTGGTCGGACAGCTCATTTTAGGAGGTAAAGTAAAAAGGGCACAATTAGGCATTGCTGGGCAAACAATAAACCTCACTACTAGAATTATTACTGTAAATAAATTGAAATACAATACAGGTGTATTTGTGCTTGAAACTATTGCAGACTCAAATGCATATAATGCTGAGTTAAGAGAAGGAGATATTATTACTTATTTTGAAGGCTATCCTATTGCAAGTATCGATGATTTACATAGGTATTTAACAAAAGATAAAATAGGTAGAAAGGTAAAATTGGGAGTTTTAAGAAAAGGGAGGCTGGAAGATGTATTTGTTATCTCAGGAGAGGTGATATAAATTATATTGAAATACTCTTAAATATTAAATAAAATATGAAAATAGCGATTATTGGAACCGGAAATGTAGGAGGAGCCTTGGCAACCAAATGGGCAAATGCCGGGCATGAGATTTTTTTAGGAGTGAAAGATACTCGAAATTTTAAAGGACAAAAGTTACTTGTTAATCCTGCTACTTCTGTACATTCGATTTTGGAGGCAGTACATGCTGCAACTGTGGTAGTAATTGCCACTCCTGCTCAAGTTGCTATTGAGGTTGCAAAGTCGTTGGGAGATACAAATGGAAAGATCATTATTGATACCATGAATATTATAAAGGGTAATGGACCATCTGGTTTTAATAATACATCAGATGCTATATTGGCAAATACCCAAAGCAAAGAACTCGTAAAATGTTTTAATACGACAGGTTATAACAATATGGAAGATGCTCAGTACGGTGAAACAACCCTTGATATATTTATGGCTGGGGATAGTATTCTCGCAAAAACCACAGCAAAGCAGTTAGCTAAGGATATAGGCTTTGCTGATTGTTATGATGTTGGAGGCAATGATAAGTTTCAATTGATGGAACAGTTCGCTTGGTTTTGGATTAATTTAGCAATATTTCAAAACCAAGGCAGGGAGATAGGATTTAAACTGTTAAAGAGATAGCTTCTTCGGTTGATATTACTTCTACTATCTTGTTGTCGTTTGGGATCTTATTGAAGTATACATTCGTCTGAAAATTCTTCTATTTCCACAGATAAATAACGGAAGTTATAGGGCTTTAGCCGTTTTTTTACTGCTTTCCTCAAATCTAAAAGCTGACTATAATGTACAGACTCTTTTAACCTTATGTGGGTTGTAAACACGTTTTCCTCTCCATCTAATGACCAAAGATGGGTGTGATGGATAGAGTCAATAAAATCTAGGCTTGTTATTTTGTTGGTTAATTCTTGTAATTTAATTTTTTTTGGTGCACCTTGGAGAAAGATATGCATTGTCTCTTTCAATCTTTTGAGTACATTCCATAGGATAAACAAACTGATTGCCAACGATAATGCCGGATCTAAAAAGGGTATATCCCATATTAAGAGAACAATTGCAGCTATCAATACTGCAATCCATCCGAGTACATCTTCTATCAAATGCCATGAGACAACTTTTTCATTTAAAGAATTTCCTTCTTTTAATTTCCAAGCGGCATATCCGTTTACCACAACTCCAATAATAGCAAATGTAACCATTCCCATAGCATTAGTTGGTTCGGGAGTTAGAATTCGTGAAATAGCTTCTTGAATCACAAAAAAAGAACCTAATATTAAGATGAGGCTATTGATTAATGCACCTAATAACGAAAATCTTTTATAGCCAAAGGTAAAATTGTTGTCTGGCTTCTGCTTTGATTTTTTCTCTAAATACCATGCTGAGCCAAGTGATAGGCTGTCTCCTAAGTCGTGGATTGCATCAGAAATGATAGCCACACTATTTACATAAAACCCGCCTATAACTTCGAAAATTGTGAAACCTAAATTTAAGAAAAAGGCAATTTTTAGATTTGAATTATGGTGATGCAAGTGATGGTGATTATGTGACATCTTTTTTACATTTATCGATCAAAATGGAATACTAAATTATAGATTCCAGCCTGCAACTCAATTGCAATTTGCACACACTCCTTTAATGACGAGGTTTGCCTGTAGCATAGAAAAGTTTGTAGGTAAATCGATTTGGGGCACATTCAATTCTGTGAGGCAATATGTTTGATTACATTTTTCACAATGAAAATGGAAATGCTGGTCAGCGGGTTGACAATTACAACTTTCCAGGCATAAAGCATATTTGGTAATGCCAGTGCCATCATCAATCTTATGGATTATTCCTTTACTTTCAAAGGTTTTTAGTGTTCTGAACAAAGTGCTTCTATCCGATTTTTCGAAATGATTTTCCAGATCGATGAGGGAGGTAGCCGTTTTTAACTCCATTAAGTAGCGAAGTACCAAAATACGTATAGCAGTTGGTTTTACTTTGCGTTTTTTTAGTTTATTTTCCTCTCTTTCGTTCAATTTTTCTATAGTGCTGAATAACTATTATTTAAATTTGACTTTGTGAAGTTAAGAAATTAATAGTACGGGCTTTCGCAATTCATAACTATGCAAGTAAATCACTAATTGATGTCATCAACCTCAAAGGTAATCTATTAATTCGGCAGGAGTACTATCAAGTTTTTTTAATTGTATGTCTTTGAAATATATTTCTGCACCTTCAGACTGTAAGGTTAAGTTGCCAGATACAAGTGGAAAAAGTTTACCGTCTTCTTCAAAATGAGCATTGAGAACAACAAGGTTTACTTTACCATTTACGAGGTGAACAGCATGATTTTCCCAACATATAAGTTCTAACGTATTCCATTCACCATGGGGCTTCTCATTGTATGGGTTAGCAATTACAATTTGCCAATCTTTCCCTCCATTTCCACCATCAAAATGATGTAGTGGTGCATCATGATTAAAAACTAACATTGTATCGTGCAATGTGCTAACCAGAGGTTGTAAAAAAGGCTTGGCTTTTACAATTGCTTCCGGTATTTCTGAAGAATAAGATGCAGGAATATCTAAGATAACTTTTTTTGCCCAATAGCTTCCTACATCTCCTTCATGTATTTGTAATTCATGTCTGATTCTTTTTCTTTGATGATACAGAATTCCTCCGTCTTTAGGCCTGCCTTTCATCCACTCCCATTTAATTTTCCCCCACTTGAATTTTAGGCGTAAATGGTAATTAGCTAAATTTTCAGAAAGGATTAATCCTCCTATGACTTGGCCAGAAATACGAATAACCTGTTTTCCTTCTAAACTAACTACTGAATATACATTCAATGGGTCATTCCAACCCAAACCTTCAATATAATTTCCCAAGCTATCTTTTTTTAGTCCGGGAATATTAATTGATGAATCAGGGATACCTAAGTAGTGATTATAAGGAGGCAGTTTTTTCCCATCAAACAAAGGCTCCCATTTACTATTTTGACAGTTTGATAAAAATGCCAAATTAATGGATACAAGCACGATTTTAACTAATTTGAATTTCCTCATATTCGGTAAATTTATGCATAAAATTCAACTTGTAGAGTGCTATATTAATTATTATTCAAGGCTTTAAGTGCCTTATCAAGGGCGACTTTCAATGCCTGTTCAGAACTAACTTCAATATGTGGTTTTACACCGATACCTTCCCAGTTAGAATTAGTAACAGAACTTGTAGTTCTGCCTTGTGGTATTCTTACATAGAACTTGTCAGTTGCTATTACGGATCCAGTAAGATGTGCCCCGCCTTCAGTTCTTTCTCCAACAATTGTTGCACGTTTAAGATGCTTCAGTTGATAACTGAATGCTTCGGCAGCCGAAAAGGTCTTACTACTTGTTAATATGTATAAATCTACATCAGGTCTACGAACCCCCGGTACAAAGGGCAATGTCCAAGATTGTGTCAGTTCATTTTTAGGACGGTTGAAGTGATTAGCTAAATGTACTGGCTCTGATGAGAAAAAGTAGCTTGCCAGCAGTTGAACCATCCAAGGTGAGCCTCCATCATTTTGACGAAGATCAACTATGATTGCATCTGTATTACTTAGAAAATACATTGCCGAAGTTAGTGTTTCACCGCCATATTTGGGGTCTACGAATTCTCTTAAATCGATATATCCAATATTCTGCTCAAGAATTTTGACTTCTCTAAATCCATAATTATCACGTTTTAAGTGTTTCACCAATTCTTTAGCCCATTCAGCTTCTTCATTTATTCTGTCTTCATTCGTTAATGCCAGCTCACGTGCGATAATCTTAGGATTGTAGACAACCATCAAGTGTTTATCTTTACTAATGGATAGAAGATCATTAGTAAGCTGCTGAGCAAGCTCTTTTGGGTTGATAAACGAATGATACTTGCCTTCTTTCAGGTTTCTTTTAAGCGTTTTAGACATCTCGTCTGCAACCTCAGGAAATACATAGTTATTATGAAGTTTATTATTAATAGAGTCTATCGTAACCGTAATTTCTTTCCTACTCAATTTTGGTTCATCTAATTGAGCTGCTAATTCTAGATCTTGAAAAAATAGGACTAAAAAAAGGATGATGGCCACTAATTTTACATTTATTATATTGGTTAGTATTATAGGGCGATATATATCCATTATTAAAGGTTCTTTTGGAAATGAGTTGCTATTCTTCAGCTATTTCTTTATTTTCCTTCAAGTCTTACACTTTCATACCCAACGAAACTAACATGAAGGTCTTTGGATACATTAGTTTTTACTTTAAATGTTCCATCAAAATCTGATACAGTTCCAGATGTAGTTCCTGCTACTACTATATTAGCCCCTGGAAGTTCTTTTCCTTCTTCATCATAAATAATACCTGACCATTCACCATTGGCAAAATGGGCATCTATTTTTAGCTTGTTTTTCATAAATTGTACTTTCTCTACAGCAATTGTACCTTTTGTGCTGTTGCCTTCATGGGCCTGACCTTCGTTAATTTTAAAGTTTATAGGCAAGGCCATACGTACTCTTACTGCTTTACCCCTTTGTTTTCCGGGTTTAAAAGAGGGAGCATTTTGTATTACTCTTACAGCTTCTTTGTCACAGCCTGCGCCAATTCCATTGATAGCTTTTACTCCTGATAAGGAGCCATCTTTTTCTACAACGAACTGGATATTTACAAGCCCTTCAATACCTTTTTGTCGAGCTTGTGTTGGATACTGAATTTCACTTCCTACATATTGATAAAAGGCATTCATTCCTCCTTTAAATTTGGGCAGTTCTTCCACTATGGCGAATACTTCTCCTTGCATTTCGGACTTGGCACCAGTGCTTTGGCTGCCAATTTCTTTTATTTCCAGATTTGGCTCTTCACTACATGCAAATACTATAAAAAGTGAAGCACACAATACCGATAAGATACCAATTTTCAAAGGGCTAACATTTTTTGTTTTTTGTTTCATTGCAATTAATCGTTTTAGAATTAAACCATCATAAACCGAGCTGGCCAAACTCAGTCCATTCGATTTCAAAATAGAACTGATCAGTATAGACGAATATTGGTCAACATTATACGACTTCAATGCGTAAGCATCTGCCTGATATTCGTGTATTTTTTTTATTTCTTTAATAATAAACCATGCAGTAGGAAGCCACCAAAAACATACTTTAAACAACTCAAAGAATAGAATATCATAGGTATGTTTTAAAGAAGCATGGGCTTTTTCATGCTTCAAGATGATCTCATAATCCTGTTGGCTTTTATCGATATCATTACTAAGAAAAATCCAGTTGAAAAAAGTAAAACTTCCTCTAATATTTTCGACTTTGCGAATGTACAAGTCATTAAATTTTTCATAACTACTCTTGCGTTCTAAGTTAATGAGGTAAAACACATTACTTAAGAATTTGAAAAGAAAGCAAGCACTAATGATTAGATATATCCCCATGAGTAACTCATAGTTCCATATTGATTTATCTACTATAGGCGTAACGGTTATGGCACCTAGAGGAATTGTATCTATTGGTTCAGGAGCGATTGATATATTGCTGATAAACACCTTTGGTAGTTTGAGCAATGGAATAATAAGTGCTAGAGAGGTAGCGCCTACAAGATAAAAGCGCATTTTAGCATACTGGCGTTCTTTTCTCAGAAGGAACCAATATCCTACAATGAATGCAACATGAATAACCGAAAGTTCTATAAGATAATTACTCATGATTTCTTGTTTTTAAGTTCTTTGATAAGTTCCTCCAGTTCATTGAGGCTGAGGGTATCTTCTTTGGCGAAGAAAGAAACCATCTGTTGATAAGAGCCACTAAAATACTTTTTCACAAATCCTTTCATAAAAGATTTGGTATAGGCGTTTTTGGTAACCAAAGGATGATATTTATGAGATTTACCATGTATTTCATGTCCAACGAACTCTTTCCGTTGTAAGATTCGAACGATAGTAGAAACAGTATTATAGGCAGGCTTGGGTTCAGGTAGTTGAGTAATAATGTCTTTCACAAAGGCTGCCTTTAGTTCCCATAAAACTTGCATTATTTCTTCTTCGGCTTTGGTTAGTCCTTCCATAAATGTATCTACTTTATCCTATAAACTAAATAGTTAGTTAAAACTAAGAATTTAGTTTAATCTGTCCAAATAAATAAACTAAAAAATTAGTTAGTAGATAGTAGTTGTATTAAGAAAATAGGGGTTGATTGGGTAAGAATATTATTTACTGTAGTTGAGGGAGCTTTAGGAAAATATCAGCATAGCTGGTTAAACCCTAATTTAATGTATAGTGTGAAAGGTATTTTTAGCAAACCTCAACCTGAGTCCCAGAATTCAGGTTGAGGCTACTTATTTAATGTTTGTGTTTCGTATTTTTCTTATGCCCTGGTTCCCAAATAAGTCGAACAAAAGAACTGAATCTTTCATTCTCTCTTTTTACTGGAATACCAGCTACAATTCCTATTAAAAGATCATCGGCAATACCTAATCGCATTTGGGGTCTGATAGTCATATCGAAATCACTATTTTCTAGTGTTTTATTGGCTTCAATTCCCATAAAGTTTCTAGTACCCGAAATCATATAATGAAAACTGGTGTTGATGTCAAAATTTGTGTGAACTTGTTGGGTTTGAAAATTCTGCTCGATCATAGGACCTGTGTAAATAAGGGAGTGAAAGTTGCTACCCCACCGCTTGGCTACTACAAGAAATGGATTGTAAACATTTCCTTTTATAAAAGGATCTCCAAAGTTTCTAAAGTCTGAAAGTTCAAACTCATTGATATAACCGATAGCTATTGAGGTGGCTATTTGTTCATTTACAAAAAACGACCATTGAGCTGCTATTTTCAGGCTTTCAAGCTCATTGGAAGGAATTGAATCTTTGGGTGTGCCGTTCAATGAGGAAAAGAACGTAAAGGGCAATTCTACTTCAAGCCCAAGTCGGTTTATAGGAGCCCATTCATATTCGATAAGTGCTTCGTAAGAGTCAAACCTTAAATTGTCTGTTAAACCGAAACCTACGTTCCACTCCTTTTCTCCTTTTCTGGCGCCAAGGTCTCTAATGAGATCGATGTACAATGGTTCGGCATGCAAAACTTTGTCGGGTTCTTGATGGTCTTCTACTTCTTGTATATACAGGCTGTCTATTTTTTCGTCATTATCTTGCGCATAGATGTATATTGATGATGCCAATACAAATATCAGCATCAAAGTTATTTTGATGTTCATGTTGATTTGTTTTTATATGAATGAATGATTTAACCGATTCCTAACTTTTGAGAACCGGTTTTATGAGCATTTTAAAACAAATCGAGTCTTGGGAGGAGGTAAGTTTATTTGATTATACCCCTGTGTTAGAAGGGCATTGTACAAGGGGTACTCTTGTTTCTCTTTTTGCAAAAAGAAATGAGGATTATCAAGTAAGTGAGAATAAAGAAAGACTATTTTTATTTGGCTGTTCTTTTTGTTATTGTGTTCTTCCGTGTCATTATCTTGATATTCAGCAATGGCATGCTCAAAACCCAATATTTTTTCAACAAATAGCTCGACAAAGCTTTCTTGATCATTTATGCTGAGATCTTCTGGTATATGCTTAGGATTCAGATCTACAGTATCAACACTGATATTTAGCAGATAGGCAGCCATCAGTCCCCAAAAGATTTTTATAAAAATGCTATGCCTTATGTAGCTAATCACTTTGCAAAATTAAGGTTCTTTTATTCGTTTTACAAAACCAATGTCCTTCTCGATAGGTAGTCGAATTTCAAGAGAGATATGTTTATTATTTTATGCAGTTTTCTGCTTCAGGATTGAGAGCAATAATTCCATGCATAATATTGGCAGAAGTTTTACATTCTGCTCCGAAGGTATTCAGCATATTTTTTACCTTTTTCATTTTGATATTTGAATTTATCCTCATGAGCATATTTATCCAATATATTCATTAATCGCTTTTCATTGCCGTACACAAATATATTTGGTAAAATTTTTTCTAAATTTCTTAAAAAGCTTTAGATGGTTTTCTATCCAAAATTGCATAGACCTAAGTCCAATCTGAAAAGTAGAGTAGCTATCAACCCTGTCTTTTCTTAATATTAGTCCCAAATATGGTTTTATCTGCTTTTCAAATGTACCAAAAGCAAATACTATCAAAAAGGCAATACCAATTATAATGAGTAGTTTATCAATTCTATTGGCATCTTCTACCCTAGTCTTGTGGATATTAAAGCCCCTTGATTTCATATCACCAAAGATAGTTTCGATGCCGAAGCGTTTTTTATAATATGTGATGACATCAGGACCATACTCTAAGTTGGTCACCCAGTACATAGATGTCTTTTCCTTTTTGTTGTAGGCGACCCAACAATTTACAAGTCCGTACTTTTTAGCCGTAAGATATACATCTCCAATAAAAAGGGCCTCCTTGCTATTACTTACCCTGAGACGGTTCAATTGAAATTGTTCCCCATCTCCCGTTTGTATCAAAGTATCTTTTGAGGTTCTTACCACATATTGCCAGTCATGCAATTTACAGAAAGCCTGTTGTTCTATACTATCGAACTCCCCATCTCCCAATAGGATTACCCTACAACCTGTGGGAACAAGCCCTAGAAGCTGTGAGAGTACTTCCAAGTGGGCACTTACTGGTAGATGACCCTTTTTACATTTCCTTACCAACCAACAAATCGGTAGGGCACGTTTTCGCCACACTACGCTTACCATCAGTGCGGTACATCCTTTGCCTACATCTGAACCATCTATAGCAATTACCAATTCCCCTTTACTTGCCAGACCCCGAAGAAAAGGAGTTATTAGGGGCAAAAAATAGGTCTTGTAATCGGTATATTTACTATCAAGGAAACGTTTCACCTTTTTTACCCTGCTCTCTATATCTGTAGTCTCGGGTAATTTGTTCCCCAGTTTTTGTAGGCTGCTATGACCACTTAGGATAATTGAAAATATGATTTTACTCAACCTGTCCAATCTTTTTTGATTGGATGGGCTCAACTTCTCCCCTTTACTTAACAGGGGCTTCAATGTTTTTTTATAGCTTTATATTTCATTGTTTTATAAGATTGATGGATATGGTTTGCAATTCATAATTCATCAATCTTTTTTTTTCAAAACATTTCAACCCTTTTTTTTGTGTACGGCTGAGAATTCAAAATTAAAGAATAACCAGCATCAAAAAGCCCTGTCAAAAACGGCTAGGACTTTTTTACTTTACTATCCTAAGAT
>JBCDJE010000036.1:0-13783 GCA_038748185.1 Bacteroidota bacterium | reverse complement strand
GTCCTTACTGGTTCTGTCAGATTTTTCATCTCCTTTCAGAATTTCTACATAAATGAATCGATCACAGGCAACTATAAACGGTTCAGGAGTCTTCTTTTCACCAATTCCGATTACTAACTTACCTGCTTCTCGTAATCTTGTAGCTAATCTGGTAAAATCGCTATCGCTGGAAACTAAACAGAACCCTTCTACACTTTCTGCATACAAAATATCCATCGCATCAATAATCATGGCTGAGTCAGTGGCATTTTTACCTGTTGTGTAACTGTACTGCTGTACAGGATTTATTGCATTCTCCAATAACACCTTTTTCCATTTCGATAGTTGCGGTTTTGTCCAATCCCCATAAATTCGCTTAATAGTAGGATTACCATACTTGGCAATCTCTTCCATCATCTCTTTCACATGACCAGAAGGAATATTATCTCCATCAATCAATACAGCCAACTTATTGTCTTTCTCCATATCTTTTGAATTAAATCACAAGTGTTCCTCACCCTCTCTATCCACTAATCAATGAAGACAATACTGGTTGGGCTAACAATCTGATCAATTTCACTTACCTGTTTCAGTTCACCTGATTTTTTTTTAATGCTAAATACTACTATATTATTTGTATTCTGGTGGGCAGCAAGTAGCCAATTACCCTTTGGATCGATATTGAAATCACGCGGTGTTTCTCCACTTGTAGGTTGATGACCGATGAGTTTTAGCATACTTTTGGTTGCATCGAACTCAAAAATAGATAGAGCATTAATGGTGCGATCAGAAGTATAAAGAAAATGACCATCTTTTGATAAGCGAATGGCTGCTGCACTAGGCAAGCCTGAAAAAGCCCCATCAAGGCTAAGGTAATTTTTAAGCACTTTAAATTTTCCAGCCTCTTTTTTAAGCAAAGATACAGTTGAAGTTAATTCATTCAAGACAAATGCGTGGTTTCCATCAGAATGAAAAACCATATGTCTCGGCCCACTTCCGGCATCAATTGTAATAGCTTCATCTTTTAAGGCATGTAGTTTTCCATTTTCTACAAGATTATAAACAACCACCTGATCTATTCCCAAATCGCATATATATACTTTCCCTAATTTATCAAAAGCGACCATATGTGCATGAGGACTTTTTTGTCTGTTCTTATTGATACTACTGCCCTTATGTTGTGCATTGTCAGTTATTTCACCCAAACTACCATCACTCTTCACTGGGTATACCTGTACACTACCTGATCTGTAACACGCCACAACCAAAAACTTTTCATCGGGTGAAAATGCTAGATGACAAGGAGCACTTCCAGGAATCGCTTGCTCATTGATAGGAGTTAACTGACCTTCTTTATTAACTGAATAGGCTTTTAGTTGCGGATTGTCTCTTTGCCCGGTTTCTTCAAAGGTGTAAAGGAATTGGTTATTTTTAGATAGACAGAGATAACTGGGATTTATAGTTGGTAGCAAGTGTTTTTTTTCGAGAATTCCCTTTTTTGTATCAAAATTAAAGGTATAGATTCCCCCTTCTATTTCATTTCCACTCTTTTTTGAATATCCTCCGCTTAAAACAATCATAGTTAAAAAAATATAAATGATGGTATAGTATAAGAATAAGGGTATCTATAAATGATACCCTTAGATAAACTTTAATTTAAAGAGTTAATCCACTTAGCAATTTTTAGTGCTTCTTCTTTTGGTACTTGTGGCATTGGTGCCATAGGCGTTGAATAATCAGGCCAATTTTGTGGCTCAGGATTATAAATTAATTCAACAATCCTTTCATTGCTGTACTTTCTCTTGGCAATATCCACAAAAGAAGGGCCTACTTGTCTTGATTTTTCCTGATGACAAGCCACACAGGTATTTTTAGTTAACAAAGGTTTTATATTAGCATAAATTGAAGCCTTTGAGTCTGTTTTACCTCCTGCTGAAGCAACCTTATTTCGAGTAGAAGCCGTTTTCTTTTTTGAAGCAGATAAAGAAGATCGACGAGTACTCAACTCACTTACTGGAAGTTTATCACCCTCAGGGATATTATTCAAAGTATAATAAGCTGAAGGATGCAACACGCTCTTATTTTCTACTTCTGAAGTAATCCCTTCAACATTGATTTGGTGTACATAATGCTGACGAAGATTATCTACGACAACCCGTACCTTCATCCCATCTTCAGAAACTTTTACTCCTTTAATTTTAAGTGGTTCATCGTTCACTGTAGGACTACCATACACAGGATGGTATTTGTAAATGAATCCTCTCCCACTATACGAATCTAAATCTTCCGCTGAAGTTTTATTTACTTTATGTGTAAATGCTATTTCAAAACCATCAGGCATTGCTTTTACAGTCTCCATTTCAAAAGGTATTTTACCAGTCCAGATTAACCTTTCTAGTCCTGAATTTTTAGTGCCTGCGGAACCCCATCCCCTATTGGTTTCTCCTACAAACAGGGATCCGTCATTCCCAAAAGACATTCTCAATACACCTGATTGAAACCCCGAGCGGAAATCAAAGGCTACACCTTGATATTCCCCTTTTACTTTTTCCATCACTACCCGCATAATTTTACTTTGTCCTTGGTCTCCTACAAATAATTGCCCTTCAAAAGGGCCAAATTTTCCATTTGTTTTGTCTTCGAGAATTTCTGAGTTAGAAATACCTAACACACCATGTGGAAGCCACACAGCGGGTAGCTGGACTTCTGGAAAATCTTTCTTTACCTCATATAAAAAATCAGGATTTTCTTCATTTAAAACATTATCTGGTTTTACATATCTTCCATCTACTTTTACCTGTCTTTTGTCAACACGAGCGTAGAATTTATCAGCCGCTAAGTTTAAAGGCGAGTTTTCTTCTCCACTCCACTTCAATCCTGCCGGATGACCCATAAATGCGCCTTTCTTTACATGCCAAACGCCTCCTGAACCCATCCAATCACCTTGGTTATCGGTATAAAACAGTTCTCCTTCAAATATACCCAAGCCACAAGGAGAGCGCATACCGGTTGCCCAAGGAGTCATTTTGCCATCGGGAGTAATGCGCATTGCCCATCCTCTCCAAGGTACTCTACTTTCACCGCGCCACCACTCTTCATTGCCAAAGGCCACATTACCCGTTACCATCATACTACCATCTTCCATAAATTTAGGGCCATATGAATATTCATGATAATGCCCAGAAATAGGCCAATCATAAACTGTTTCATATATATCAGCTACATCATCACCATTTGTATCACTTAATTTAGTGAGTTCTCCTCGTTGGGCAATATAAATCGCATTATCCTTGTAGGCTAGTCCTAATGCTTCATGTAAGCCTGAGGCGAATAACTTATATTTTGGAAATGTCCCATCACCCATTTCAGGATTTTCTACCAAATACACATCACCTCTTCTGGTGCACAAGGCAATTCTACCATCGGGTAAAGTTGCCATACCTCCTACCTCTAGCAACATTTTTTCGGTAGTAGGTAGTGTGACAATTTTATAATAATCATCTTCAGGATTTATCTCCTCTTGCGCAAAAACAACTGAAAAGCATCCTAAAAGAAGTAATTGAACTAGTATAAGCTCCTTTATAATACAATGTCTCATTTTCTTCATTATCATTTACCAAATAATTTTATAATCAATTGAGTTTGTTAGAAATCTAGCGATAAGTTCTTGCTTCCCATTTATGTTTCTCACACTTACTCCCTGTTCGCCTTTCAATTGAATGAAATACTTTTTATCTACACAGTATTCACCTGTCTCTAACATGAAAATATTTTCCCCTTCAGCCAATTTTACAAAAAGTGTTGGCGATGGTGTTCCTTCAGCTACTTTAAATGATCTAGCCAATGATTTACCATCATCTTCAGGATAAATCATATCTTCGAGTTGAAAGCCTTCTAAACTATACACAAAAACAGGCCGACCGGTATTTTCATCAATCTTGTAACCTTTGTTATGAAAACGCTTTGTTTCATCCATTTTCTCAGGGAAGCTATCATCAACAATTCTCAAATTGGCCACAGAAAGCCCTGTAAATAAGTATCTTGCTGCTCCTCTAGGTCTAAATGAACCATCTCCTCGGTTATTCCACATGGGTGTGGCATCTACAAATTCACCCCGCCAAACACAAACTGGTGTAGCAGTTTTGAGATCATAGATATAATGTACTCCTGAAGGATCGGCTACACCGATGGTATGGGTTAATCTCTTACTTTTATCTCCTTCGAAATCTAAGAAAGCCCTAAGCAACCTAGGTGTGTTTTCAGCATCAACATAAATAGGAGAATAATTCGGTGTTCCTGCGGAAAATGAGCTAAAATTGTGCAAGGGACGAGGGAAAGAATTGGCTTCAAAAACGCCTAACATGGCTGACCTCCAACCTATGCTTTTGTAGTATGTAATTTTAAAAGGCTGCTTGCCTTCTTTCAAATTTACAGTAAATAATTTATTGCCATTTCCATTAGGTACTTGTTGATTGATGAGCATCTTATCAGCCACCATAAATTGTAGACCACCTACATAATTAATTCTGATTTTATAATTACCGGCTTTTGGTGCTTGAATATTTCCATTGAGTATTACTGCAAAATTATCTTCCTTTTCGGACACAGTATAGGTTAACTCAGGGATTTCCCCTGTTTTGACAGGTGTCGTACTCTCGAAGTCTTCAATTTTATCGAATTTCCCATGGAAAGCTTTATAGCTTATGTCTGTCAAAGCAATATCGGCGGATTCCATTAACTGATATTGCATATTTCTAAAAGCAACCGGTCCATGATCTCCTTGAATCATAAGAGGCCCTTTCGCAGTTTCATTATTTTCTACCGGACCACCTGTAGGGAGGGGTACTTCTAAATTCTCATGAATCCTTATCCCATTTAACTCTACATAAATAAAGCGAGCATTTTCAACTTTCTTTCCATTACCGTCAAACCTTGGGGCTCTGAAAGCAATTTTCATGTGTTGCCAAACACCGGGAGCAAAAGCTGCATTTGTGAAAGGTGCTTTTCCCATATAAATCTTTCCGGGTTCTTGTTCCCAATTTCGATAAATCCCTCCAATATCTGAAAAAGAAGCACTCTTCACACCCCAACTATCTAATAACTGCACTTCATACCTACCTTGCAAATAAATACCTGAGTTTGAACCTTTGGGTATCATCACATCAGTTTCCAAGATAATATCACCATGTTCCCATTGTGTTAATAAATGGTCTTTTATGGTTTCATCATTCATATTAAGCAGTACGCCTGTTCCCGTTTCAAAGGTAACTGCCTTAGGTTCAGGCTTTGGTGTTTCATTATTAGTTTTTTTCCTCTTTTTCTTTTTTTTCCCCGTGACCTCTTCTACTTCAGCCTTAGGCTCATGGTGTATGTCTATTGTAGGATTCATCACTACATCGCCTACCACAAACCAATTGCCTGCTTGTTCCTTAAATGCAGTCATATCTTTAAAAGATACTTCCTGCATTTGATTATCTTGAGCAAACAAGCTACAACCACAAAGAGTGAGAAGTATTACAATTAAGTTTCTTTTCATATTAAGTATTTTTAGTTAAGACAGCCTTAAATTTATGATCTTAATCTCAATAGAAGAAACGAATTAACAGGAAACATGCTCAACTCAAAAAAATAAGGGCTGTTAGTAAGGTTAACATACTTGAAATAGCAGGGGAGGTTATTTTTTAATAAAAATACTTAAACATAAAAAACCTTCACATCCTTAAAAATGGAAGGTTTTTATGCTAAGTAGCTATCATTTTAAGAAAAGTCGTTAAGCTGCGATGTTATAAAATCGAAATCAGCATCAACTTTACAGCTTGCTATACAACTTAACAGATATTGAAGAAAAACTTACCACTCTAATTACTTAAATACTTCTCCTTTATTCTTCAGGGTTTCCCGATTTCTTCTCTAATTGAATCTCTTGCCCCTCAGGCATCTCGGTTTGCTCACCCAGTAATACTTCTATTGCTTTGGCTATCTGTTCATCTTTACCAGCAAGTAATACACTTGGTTGATTTTCTACTTTAACATCTGGCTCTAATTGATTGTTTTCCAAATAGTTGCCTTCAATATCAATCATGCCTACCTGTGGGATACCAAATACTAATGTAGGATCAATTTGTCTTTCCCACCAAACAGCAGTTCCCGTTCCAGGAACAGGCATACCGAGTAATTTACCAATATTATTGGCTTTGTAGGCATACGGAAACATGTGTGCATCGGAGTAATTACCTTCTCCCATCAGTACGATTGATTCTTTCGTCCATTTGAATTGTGGTTCGGAACCCAATTTCTGTCCACGAGGTACCATCTCTATGTATTTAATGCCGTTTAAGAAAGTGGCTAGATCGTCATGTAACCAGCCACCACCGTTAAAGCGAGTATCTACAATTAAAGCTTCTTTATCATAATTCCTACCCAATACTTCTTCGTAAGTGGTTCTGAAGCTAGCATCATTCATCCCTCTAACGTGCACATAGCCCACTTTTCCATCGGAAAGTCGCTCAACTTCTTCACGCCTGTTTTCTACCCAGCGATGGTATAATAAATCATTTTCTTCCCAAAAGGAGATTGGCTCAATTACTTCTTCCCATTTGTTTCCTGTTGCAGGATTGAGCAATGAAAGCAATACCTTTTTATCTGCTTTACGATTGAGAAAAGGATAATAATTTGTGTTGGCTGTAATACTTTCTCCATCGATTTTTTCTAGGATTGTTCCTTCACTTATTTTTGATTCGGCCTTATCTGCCGGACCTTTTTCTATTACTTCAACTATTTTAAGCCCTGCTCCAGTGTAGTTGTTGTCAAAAAACATCCCTAAAGAAGCTGTCTCATCCGCATTTTTAGTATCTGGTCTGTAGCGGCAACCTGTGTGAGATGCATTCAACTCTCCCAACATTTCACTCAGCATTTCTGCAAAGTCGTAATTGTTATTAATATGCGGCAAGAACCTTCCATATTCAGATTTATAAAAATCCCAATCTACATTGTGTATGTCTTTCACGTAAAACTTCTTTTGTACCTGTCGCCAAGCATGTTCAAATACGTAAGCTCTTTCTTTATCTTTATCGAGGTACATTTCACCATTTATGCCAATCGTTTTTACTTCTCCACTTTTAGTATCTACTTTTTTAATGCTGCCTTCGGAAAGTAGAAAAGCATTTTCCCCTTCTTTATCTAAGCTAAGATTTCCGGCACTACCTCCCAGTTTAGTGAGTATTTTGGTTTCTTTGGTTCTCAAGTTGGTTTTCCATAAATCCATACCTTTTTCAAAGCGACAGATATAATACAAATATTCTCCATCTTTAGAAACTACTGCATCACTCAATCTTGAAGAGTGAATAGTAAGTCTTACTTTTCGGTCTTCCAGTCCGTCAAGTTCAATGGCAACTTCTGGTAACTTTTCTTCATCATCCTCTTTTTCGTCTTCCTTTTCCTCATCTTTTTCTTCTTCTTCTTTTTTCTCTTTATACAATTCGTAATCTGTTTTACTTAATTTAAAGAGATCGAAAGCTTCTTGTGTAAAAAAGGTGGCATATACATCATCTTCCGAACCCCAGCTTCCTCTATTTTTCATGCCATCTCTATCAGAAAACCAAAGCATCATTTTTCCATCCATCATCCATTGAGGAGCGACATCACTAAATCCACTTTTGGTAAGATTAATTATGGCTTCACCTCCTTTAGCCGATACTAAACCAGCTTCAGAAATCCATTGGTTAGGTTGGTTATATTCTACTAGAAACCATTTGCCATCTGGCGACCATGCATAATGTTGATCACCATCTGCATAGGAATAATTGTGTTCTTCGCTAAGAATTGTTCTTTTCTCTTTTGTGGCTATGTTAACTACTTTTAAAACTACCCTTTCTTCCAGATAAGCTACCTCTCTCCCATCTGGTGACCAGGAAGGTTGAAATTCTTCTGCCGCAGTTTCGGTTATTGTTTCTTCTTTTAGTAAAGTGGCTGCATAAAAGTAAGGTTCTTCTTTTCTTACAATACTTGAACTGTAAACATTCCAACTTCCATTTCGCTCCCCTGCATATAATAATTTTTTCCCATCAGGGCTAAAGCTTACACTTCTTTCTTGTTCAGGGGTGTTGGTAACTCGCTTGGTATCTCCCCCTTCAACAGGTGCTACATAAATTTCTCCACGATGTACAAAAGCAATTTCTTTCCCATTAGGAGACACTGCTATCTCTGTTGCCCCTTTATTTATTGATTTCGTAAGATAGTCATTCCCATTAGTATCTGTTTTAATGATAATATTTACTTTTTGAGGACGCTCTCCCTTTTTCATAGTGAAAACCTCTCCATTGAAACTAAAACAGAGTAATTCATCTTTTGAACTACTTAAAAACCTCACTGGATGTTTTTCAAAATCACTCAACTGTTCCGATTGAGCAGGATCTTCAACAGCAGCCTTAAAAACATTAAAAGAGCCACTCGCTTCACAGAGATAGTAGAAATGTTTCCCATCAGCCGAAAAAACCGGACTTCTATCTTCACCTTTATAAGTTGCTAAACGGGTATACTTATTATTCGCTTTTTCCAACATCCAGATATCTCTGGTTACAGAAGAAGTGTGGTGCTTTCTCCATGGGTCTTCATACCCCTTTTTATCTTGGTAAATAATTGCAGAACCATCAGTATTGTATTTTGCTTCTTCTGCAGTAATAGAAGTAACTTGCTTAGGTCTTCCCCCATTCACATCAATCTCATATAATTCGGGCAATCTTCCATAAGGATATTGGGCGTAGGTAGCATCATCTTTCCGCAAAGAAGAAAATAGAATATGGGATCCATCAGGAGCAAAATCACTCGGAAAATCGTTTGAAGAATGGAATGTTAAACGGGTGGCTTGCCCTCCATCGGCAGGCATAGTATAAATGTCGAAGTTCCCATAACGATCTGAAGCAAAAGCAATCGCTTTACTATCATCTGACCAAACAGGCATGAAATCATGCGCTGCATGTGTTGTTAGTGGAATGGCTAAACCGCCCCCACTGCTTACTTTGTACAAATCACCTTTATAGGAAAAAACTATTGCCTCCCCATTAGGGGAAATTGCCGGGTAACGCATCCACAAAGGATTTTCTTGTGCCAAGCTAACATACGAAAAAGCTATCGCAAGAAAGGAAAGTGTAAATTTTAATAGTTTCATCATCTTCTACATTTTTTAGTTTTTTTGAAATATAACTAGTAATTAGCATGAAGAGAAATATAATTTGATGAGCGCACTTTTTGAGGTATATAGCTTGCAGAATGTGTTTATAAGCGACAGAAATTAAGGATGATATCTGTTAACCTATTAATCTGTTAAGAACACGCTCTTTCTGGTTCCGAAGTTTGGTAAATAGATAAAATTGAAGTGAAAAAACTCCATGATTTACGTCGTAGCTTCTTGATGTATCAGGTTTATTTAAACTGCAACTCTTATATTTTTTATATGTTGATGCAGCACATCCAACACACCTGTCGTGTTATGCACAAACATCCTTATTGCTAACATTATGAAAAAGCTTATTTTTTATTTATTGTCATGTACTATCATCATGTCCTGTACTGAATCGGCAATACCTGAAGAAGGTTCTTTAGAAAGAAAGGCAGATAGTAATTTGATGACTATAAAGAGTGGTACTAAATTCGGTTTTTGCCTTGGATACTGCTTTAATGAACTTATTATTTATCCTGAGTTAGAAGCCTCATTCGAAAAGCGTAGTAATATTCCTAATGATAAAGATTATCCTACTGTTATTGTTGATGCGGTAGTTAGCCAAGCCACTTATGACAGTATCGCCAATGTTATTGATTTCACTGCTTTTAATAATTTAGCAGACACATTATCAGATTGCCTTGATTGTGCTGATGGAGGTGCAGAATGGATAGAAATTATACAAGCCGGTAATACTAAGAAAGTTGTTTTTGATGCAGGAGCAGATGTAGAAGGTTTTGATGAGCTTTTAGCCATACTAAGACGCTTAAGAAAGATTTATCAATAATTGGGCAAGGTAAATATCGTATTAGGTTAAAAATACTTTGTTCGGCTGATTTTTTTTAAAAAATTAGAGAGGCATTTATAAAATTTTTATGAAACCCTCTCTTCTTTTTTGTCTTTTATTTTTATTTCTTTCTTCTTGTAATGATAACTTAAGCAATACAAATAGAACTCCTAAACCGGATTATGTTAGTCAATTTGACTCTGTTCTACAATCCCTCTTAAATTGTTGGTTTCCCATTATAATTGATACAACAGCAGGCGGATATTTCTGTAACTTTGAATACAACTGGGAAAAGTCTGAAGAACAACCTAAGCATTTGCTTCATCATGCCAGAGGTTTATGGACGGCTTCAAAAGCGGCTACTTTCTATCCTGAAAATCCTATTTATAAACAAACTGCCGATCATGGTTATAACTACCTTATTTCACACTTTTGGGATACCTCAAATCAAGGCTTTTTTTCTTCATTAACTCATACTCAGCAGTTTTCCTATAAAAATACTTACGACAATGCATTTGCCATATTTGCTCTCTCAGAATATGCTAAAATCAATCCCGATCTGGTAATAAAAGACTGGCTCAAAAAAAGTTTTGATTGGTTCGAATTACATGCTCATGATAAAACACATAGTGGTTACTTCCATTTTATAATCAAAAAAGAAGATCGAGAAGCCTTTCTCAACTCTTCACAATATAAGGCTAATAATTATTGGGGCAATATTGACTGGAAAAATCAAAATACCAGCATACATATTATGGAGGCATTTGCTAATATGTATCTAGTAATGCCTAGTGAACAATTAAGAAAAAGACTTGAAGAAATCTTCTTGCTCATAAGGGATAATATGGTCAGTGAAAATGGGCATTTAAACCTCTATTTTTATCCTGACTGGACCCCTATTTCACACCTTGACTCCAGCAAGAATTTCATACTTGAAAACAAACAATTTGATCACATCTCATTTGGGCACGATATTGAAACAGCTTACCTCCTACTTGAAACCGCCGAAACACTATACGGCAAACCTGATAGCATCACCCAACATATAGCTAAAAAATTGACAGATCACAGCCTGAAATATGGCTTAGACAGAGATTATTATGGCATGTTTTACGAAGGATATCGCTTTAAAGGAAGCGATTCGGTAAGTATTCTCAATAATCAGAAAGCGTGGTGGGTACAAGCAGAGGCTTGGCATACACTAGCCCTTATGAAAACTTTATATCCTGATGAAAAGCTTTACTCAGAAGCTTATCCACAACTTTGGAAATACATTAACGAACAACTGCTAGATAAAGAATATGGCGGCTGGTATAACAACGGACTAGATACTCGACCTCAAACCAAACTAGTAAAAAAAGGGCATCCTTGGAAAAGTGCTTATCACAATGGAAGGGCACTCATGCAAGTACTCCAATACAAAAAATCAGAATGAATGCATATATTTAGGTCAGACAATCTCAAAGCATATAAATATTAAAAAAATGAAATATAGAACTTTTGGTAAAACCGGTTTTCCCATATCAGAAATAAGTCTGGGAACTTGGCAAGTAGGCGGAAAATGGGGACAACCTTTCGATCATGATAATGCTGATAAAATACTAAATACAGCTGTAGATAATGGCATCAATTTTATTGATACAGCTGATGTATATGGAGATGGACATAGTGAAAAAGCAGTGGGAAGATTAGTTAGAAATAGATCAGAAAAGATTTATGTTGCCAGTAAATGTGGTAGACAACTGCAACCTCATACCAATGAACAATATACGCCAAAAGCCTTGCGTAATTTTGTAGAAGCGAGCCTCAAAAATATGGATATTGAATGCCTTGATTTAATCCAAATCCATTGCCCACCAACGCAGGTGTATTACCGTCCTGAAATCTTTGAAGTATTTGAAAAAATGATTGATGAAGGGAAGATATTGCATATGGGGGTAAGTGTAGAAAAAGTAGAGGAAGCGCTTAAAGCCATAGAATATGATTGTGTCTCTACTGTGCAGATCATTTTCAATATTTTTAGGCAAAGACCCACTGAACTTTTCTTTGAACAAGCGAAGAAGAAGAATATTGGTATTATTGCCAGAGTGCCACTAGCTAGTGGATTGCTAAGTGGAAAGTTTTCTGAAGGTACTCAGTTTGGTGATGACGACCATCGTAACTTTAACCGAGAAGGTGCTGCCTTTGATAAAGGAGAAACTTTCTCAGGAGTAGATTATGAAACCGGACTAAAAACAGTGGCAGCCTTACAAGAAGAATTCTCTAATGTTCCACCAGTAATGCTTGCGCTCAAATGGATTCTCTCGTTTGAAGAAATTAGTTGTGTAATCCCCGGTGCTTCTAATGTTTCACAAGTACTCAATAATATAGAAGCCAGTGAGTTTCCTAATCTCACCTCAGACCAAATAGCTAGCATCAATGCCATTTATGATACACATATTAAAAAATTGGTGCACCATTTATGGTGAGAGGGTTTATGGTTAAAAGATTGATTGGTAGCATTAGCAAGATGAGAACGCAAACACTAAAACCATTTGGTGAAAACCTCCATAAAAATGATTTTAGAGTCACTATCTGTGACAATAATCTTGAGCTTTCAAAAATACTTGCAGAAACATTTCAAGGAATCGAAGAAGTTGAAGTTGTATTTGGCAATATATTTCACTTGTGGGCAGACGCTATAGTGAGTCCTGCCAACAGCTTTGGAGAAATGAGTGGAGGTTTGGACAAAGCTATAGATGATTTTTATAAAGGTGAAGCTCAAAAACGGGTACAGGTCCAAATTAGAGAAGATTATTTAGGAGAACTACCTGTAGGTAAAGCTATTACTTTACAAATGAATAGCCTGCAATTTCCTAATTTAATGGTGTTCCCGACTATGAGAATTCCGGGAACTGTAAAAGAAACTATTAATGCTTATTTAGCTATGAGAGCAACTTTTGTAGAACTCATAAGGATGAACAAGAAGGAGGCTGGTAGTATAAAAACTATTGTTATTCCAAGTCTATGTACGGGTGTAGGTAGAATGCCTTATAAAGAATCAGCTGAGCAAATGTTTACAGCCTATAAAAATATCATGCTTAGTGGATGGATGGATATAGTCCATCCGGCAATGGCTCCATATGCATTGAAAAACAGTAAGATTAATTAATCATAAAACTTTAATTTTTTTGCAAGTCTCTCCAGCATAGTAACGATTCTATCTACTTTTGTGGCTTCTTTTTTTGCCGCATATATCCAGTCGAGATAAACTTTTCTTTCATTATCTGTAAAATTCATAAATGTTTGGCGTATTTCAGGAGGTTCGTTTTCAAAACATGAGATGATTTCATCAGGTATTTTTAATGTTGATTCATCGAAAAAAAGCTTCACCCACACAGTATCTCCTTCCTGCTTTTTTATTTTTTTCCTTATTGCTGCTTTTACCGGTAAAAAAAGACTACCATCTCCCATTGGCATTAACTTATAATGTTGCAATTCATAATTATCTATAAAGCCTTTCACTTTTACCCACCCAAAAGGCGTTTTTTTATTTGGGTGAACTTCAGGAATTACAGCATAAGTCCAACCTCCTTTTCCAGGAAATTTCTTTAATAAATATTCTTTATTTGTGATTAGTTTGTCTTCTTTCATCAATAATGAAAATAGTTATTTTTACTTTATTGTAAAATACAGTAAAGGGAAGAGAAATGATTTTTTCCTTCTCTTCTCTTACTATAGGAACAAAACTGCTCATTTAAATTCTGGTTAAATACCTCCTTGATTTTCAAAAAAGGACTTTATTCGCTTTTAACATGTGT
>JBCDJE010000035.1:0-13819 GCA_038748185.1 Bacteroidota bacterium | reverse complement strand
AGCCGCAAAAAAAATTTTCACTCAAAAAGGTTTTGCAGGCGCGAGAATGCAGGAAATTGCCGATGAAGCAAAAATTAATAAATCCATGCTGCATTATTATTTTAGAAGTAAAGAATTGCTTTTCGAAAAAATACTAGATAATTCTATTAAGCTTGTTATACCAAAGTTTTTAGAAGCTATTGGCAAGAATGGGACTATAATAGAGAAATTAGAAGAACTCGTACATACATACATAGATACTATTCTAGAAAACCCACACATGCCTATGTTTATATTATATGAGCTTTCACAAAACAGATTAGATTTTATATCTAAAATGAAAGCTCAACTTGATATGCATAATATATTTAGTGAATTCTTACTACAAATAACTGAAGAACAAAAGCAAGGTATTATCAAACAAATACCTGCCAAACACCTAATTATTAATGTAATGTCTTTAATTATTTTTCCTTTCATCGCAAAACCCATTTTTATATTTTCTTTGGAATTACCCCCGTCTGATTACAACCAAATGTTGGTAGAGAGAAAAGAAATTATCATGAAATTTTTAAAAGATGCTTTACTAGTATAAATTTTTTTCACACACATTAACTATATGGTTGAATCAAAAAATTTAATCAACTATAATGAAATAGAGGAAAAATCATTATAATTGCATCAACCAAATAGTTGAACCCTATAGTCAATACATATTTTTTAGTTATCCAAATGAATAACATTTTACAAAAAGCCCTTACACTTTCATACTTTCTCTCCTGTTTGATTAATTACACATCTGCCCAAGAGCTTAAGAAATTAGAATTAATAAATGCCTATAATCTTGCTGAAAAGAATTATCCTTTAATCGTTAATGATCAATTATTACAAAGTGTAACTGCTCTCAATCTTGAGATTATAGCAAAAGAAAGGCTTCCTTCGATCACAGGAAACTTCGAAGGAAGGATACAGAGTGATAATGTTAGCATAGGTACAGGTGATCCCAATAGCCCACTTAACTTAGAAGTACCTTTAGAAAGTCATAATGCTTATGTGGACATTAATTTTAATTTATATGATGGAGGCGTAACAGCAGCAGAAAAACGCATAGAACAAGCCAACCTAAAGGTTAACCAACAGCAATTAAAAGTAAATCTCAGGGCAATTAAAGACCGGATTAATGTTTTATTTTTTTCAATCATGCTTTCTCGGCAGCAAAAAGTATTGCTAAAAACCTCTATTGAAGATATAGAAGCAAATATCCAAACATTACAAGCCGGTTACGATAACGGAACTGTATTAGAAAGCGAACTCTCAAAACTAAAAGTACGCAAACTAGAGTTACAATCTGATGAATTGAGATTAGATGGAGATATAAAAGCATACTTTTCTGTACTGGAGCACCTCGTAGGAACCCCACTCAATACCAATACGGAATTAACACTTCCTCCTTTTTCAGAGAGTATGATAGATGGAAACATCTCTAGACCAGAACAGGATTTATACGATTTTGAAAAAGAATTATTGACCTCACAAGTAGGAATAATTAATGCCTCCAGAAACCCTAAGATATCCATTTTTGCACAGGGTGGATTTGGATACCCTAACCCGCTTAATTTCTCAGACATTGCTACCTCCACTTTCGCATTGGGTGGCGTAAGAATAAATTGGAAGATTATTGATTGGAATAAGGCAAATAAAGAAAGGGAGAAATTAGACATATTACTTCAACAAATACAAGTGAAAAAGCAAACCTTTGAATTTGACATCGCTTCACGAGAAGATGAATACAGGCAAAAAATAGCTGCTTTAATACAACAATTAGAAAATGACAGAAAGATAGTCACATTACAACAAGACATCTTGAAGCAAACTGAAACACAACTCAACAACGGGATCATTAATTCAAATGATTATCTCATCCAAGTAAATGCTGAGCTATCTGCCAGACTACAACTCGAACTACATACAGTACAATTACAACAGTTACAAATAGACTATTTAACCCTCTTTGGAATATTATAATGCATATTATGAAAATCGTTGAAAACGGCCTCATACTGCTACTCATCTCACTCATTATATCTTGCGAAAATGACGAAAAGTCTGATGCATATGGAAATTTTGAAGCAACTACTGTTACTGTAAGCGCCGAGGGCAATGGGCAATTATTACAATTCGACATTGAAGAAGGCTCAACGATAGAAGCCGATAAAAAAATAGGTTTGATAGATACTACCCAACTACACTTGGAAAAATTACAACTCATTGCCCAGCTAAAGGCACTTAACTACAAAACCAAAGAGGCAGAACCTGAGATCGCTATACTTCAAGAAAAAAAACGGAACTTGATACGTGAACGTGACCGTACAAAAGCCTTACTAAAAGATAAAGCTGCTACCCAAAAGCAGCTTGATGATTATAATGGTGAAATAGATGTAATTGAACAACAGATAGCCTCAACACAGCGGGAAATAAATATCAGCAACCGTGGAATTCTTGCAGAAAGGACACCTATGCAAGCACAGATTAAAGTGCTTGAAAATAAGATCAAAGACCATATAGTAACCAACCCTATTACTGGTACTGTGCTCACTAAATTGGCTGAACCTACTGAGTTTGTTGTCCAAGGTACTCCTTTATATAAAATTGCCAACTTATCATCTTTAAAATTGCGGGCTTATACGAGCGCTAACCTCCTTCAAAAAGTCACTTTAAACAACGAAGTATCAGTATTAATAGATGAAGGAACAGAAAATTACCGAGAACTTAAAGGGAAAGTAGTATGGATTGCCAATGAAGCAGAATTCACTCCTAAAACCATTGAAACAAAGGAGGAACGTGTCAATTTAGTGTATGCGATAGATATACTCGTGCAAAACGATGGTACACTCAAAATAGGAATGCCGGGTGAAGTATTATTTTAATTATTTCTGTAAAAACTCAACAGATGCCAGCAATTATAGTAGAAAATATTATTAAAAAGTATGGAGATACCGAAGCACTTAAATCAGTCTCGCTCACTGTAAATGAAGGAGAGCTTTTTGGTTTAATTGGACCTGATGGTGCTGGCAAATCAACTCTGTTCAGGATTCTAACGACCCTGCTTTTACCAGATTCGGGTGAAGCATATGTTGCTGGAAACCACATTGTAAAAGATTACCAACATATACGACATGAGGTAGGTTACATGCCTGGCAAATTTTCTCTTTATCAAGATTTAAGTGTAGAAGAAAATCTTTCATTCTTTGCCACTATTTTCGGTACAACTATAAAAGAGAATTACGATTTGATCAAAGATATCTATATTCAGATTGAACCCTTTAAAAAGCGATTAGCAGGGAATCTTTCTGGAGGAATGAAACAAAAACTTGCACTTTGCTGCGCCTTAATCCACAAACCTAAAGTGCTTTTTTTAGATGAACCTACTACAGGTGTTGATGCAGTAAGCAGAAAAGAGTTTTGGGAAATGCTCAAGCAATTAAAAACTAAAGGCATCTCTATTTTAGTGAGTACTCCATACATGGATGAAGCCAGTCTTTGCGATCGTATTGCCTTGATACAAGAAGGAAACATATTGACGATAGACAAACCAGAACATTTAGAAGAGAGCTATAAAAGTCCATTATATGCAGTTAAAGCTGAAAATTTTTACAAATTATTGATTACTATTCGCCAGCAATCATTTACAAAAAATGCCTTACCTTTTGGAGATTTTATTCACTTAACTACACAAGAAGAATTACCTATTAAGGATATAGAAGCCACTTTAAAAGATGTAGGATTTTCAAAATTAATAGTAAAGCGCATCACACCAACCATCGAGGATATTTTTTTAGAGTTAAGTACTGAAACGGAAAATTAAATCCAAGCAACAATGGCAGAACATGTGATACAGGTAGATGGACTCACCAAGAAATTTGGAGACTTTGCAGCTGTAAATGCCATCTCTTTCCATGTGGAAAGAGGTGAGATTTTTGGGTTTCTAGGAGCGAATGGTGCAGGAAAGACTACTGCTATTCGCATGCTTACTGGCTTAAGTAAACCTACTGCCGGCAAGGGAACAGTAGCAGGTTTCGACATTCGAAAAGATTATGAGAAAATTAAGAAACGCATCGGTTATATGTCTCAAAAATTCAGCTTATACAATGACCTCACTGTGAAAGAAAATATTCGGTTTTATGGTGGAATTTATGGTTTGAACCGCCAACAGATTAAAACTAAAACGAGTGAAATTCTTGAAAACTTACACCTAACCGATGTGGCTAATAAATTGGTGGATTCCCTTCCCTTAGGCTGGAAACAGCGCCTCGCCTTCTCAGTATCTATGGTACATGATCCCGATATTGTTTTTCTAGACGAACCTACTGGAGGTGTAGACCCTCGTGTGAGAAGACAATTCTGGGAAACTATTTACCAAGTGGCCGAAGAAGGACGTACCATATTTGTCACCACGCACTACATGGATGAGGCAGAATACTGTGGTCGGGTATCAATTATGGTCGATGGGGAAATCAAAGCATTGGATACGCCTGAGAAACTAAAAGAGCATTTTGATACTGAGTCTATGGAAGGTGTATTCTTAAAATTAGCTAGAGAAAGTAATCATAAAGAATAGAAATATGAGAAAGAAAGGCCACGATAAAATGCATAAATAATTAGGTTATGATTAAGATATTTTGGGCATTTGTAAAAAAGGAAATCTATCATATAATTAGGGATAGACGTACCCTACTCATCCTTTTTGGTATGCCTGTTGTTCAAGTGCTACTTTTTGGATATGCTGTAACCAATGAGTTTCAGGATACTAAAATAGATATTCTGGACCTTTCCAGAGATAAGGTAAGTTTCCAGCTTATACAGCATATCAAAAGTTCGGGACATTTTGAAATCAACCAAGTGCTACGCTCTGAGCAACAAATGGAACAGGGCTTTAAAGAAGGAAAGACAAAGTTAGTAATGATTATCCCTAATGACTTTTCAGCTAATTTTTACAATAAAGACGCCACAGTCATTCAATTAATCACGGATGGGTCAGATCCAAATAATGCCAACACACTAGTGCAATATGCTTCATCTATGATAGCTGATTTCCAACAAGAAAGATTTCAACAAAATACCAATCCCTTTCAGGTGAAGATAGAAACCCGTATGTTATACAATCCTCAGTTGGAAAGTGCCTATAACTTTATCCCCGGAACTATTGCCTTGATATTATTAATCATTTCAGCTATGATGACCTCATTGACCATAGCCCGAGAAAAAGAATTAGGTACAATGGAAATCTTACTGGTCTCTCCCTTACCTCCCCTGCTGATTATTTTAGGTAAGGTTACACCTTATGCCATATTATCCTTTATCGATGCAGTGCTTGTAATTGTATTAGGAGTTTTTGTATTCAATGTACCTATTGTAGGCAGTCTCTTTTTTTTATTGGCTATGTGCTTACTTTATGTGGTAACTGCCTTGTCTTTAGGAACCCTTATTTCTACAGTATCAAAAACACAACAAGATGCCATGATGCGTTCGCTCATGGGTTTAATGATGCCTTCAATGATGCTATCTGGTTTTATTTTTCCTTTGGCTAGCATGCCTGTAATACTTCAGTATCTCGGAAAAATAATCCCTACAACCTATTTTATAGAGATCTTAAAAGGCATCATGCTTCGTGGAGTTGGGCTAAACTTTATCATTTTTGAAATAGCGGTGCTTACAGGCATGACGCTCTTTTTTCTTTTGATGACTTGGCGAAACTTTAAGATACGCTTAGAATAAGGGTAAATCTTAATAAGATATAAAAAAATACTGATCTGAATGTGTCCAAATTTTTTGAACATTCAGCAATCAAAAAATTTTAAACAGATGAAAATACTGGGATATCTCATTCAAAAAGAGTTTATACAGATACTGAGGAACAAGGCACTCTTACCTTTGATGACCATACTTCCCATTATCCAGCTTATTGTATTATCTAATGCTGCTTCTAATGAGGTAAAAAATGTGAATATCGTAGTAGTTGATTTGGACAGGTCAGAATTTTCTCGCTTACTAAATAGAAAAATAGTAGCTTCTCCAGAATTTTCACTTGTAGCAACTCCTTACAATAAAGGTGAAGCCGTAGATTATATACAAGCAAACAAAGCGGATATAATATTAGAAATACCACATAATTTTGAAAAGGATTACCTACGTGGTGAACAAGCCACCTTACAAATCTTAGCCAATGCAATTAATGGCCAACAGGCTACTGTAGGTTCTGGCTATCTTAACAGCATCATTTCTTCTTTCAATCAAGAGCTTTTGGCTGAAATACCAGCCTTTCAACTTGCTAGCAAGAAGGTTTCAAGTAACAGTATAATAGTAGCTTCTAGAAACTGGTATAATCCCGAATTGAACTATACTGATTTTATGGTACCAGGTATCCTTGCCGAACTCACTGCACTATTAACCATTATACTCACAGCCATGAATGTAGTGAGGGAAAGAGAAATTGGCACTATTGAACAAATCAATGTTACTCCAATAAAAAAATGGCAGTTTATACTGGGTAAGCTTGTCCCTTTCTTATGTGTTGGTTTACTCTTACTTACTGTTGGACTAACTGCGGGCAAGTTGATCTTTGATATTCCAATGGAAGGTAGCTTACTTTTAATTTTTGGGTATGCTATTGTTAATTTAATAGCTGTATTAGGCTTAGGTTTACTCATCTCTAATTTCGCCGATACACAGCAGCAAGCCATTTTTGTAGCATTCTTTTTTGTACTTATTTTTATCTTGATGTGTGGTTTGTTTACCCCCATTGATAGCATGCCCAAATGGGCACAATATGCAACCATACCTAATCCGCTGGCACAATTTATCTCCGTTTCCAGAAAAGTTTTAATGAAAGGCAGTGGCTTTTCAGATATTAAGCTGGAGTTTTTATATACCTTCCTATTAGCAATTATCTTTAATACACTTGCTATATGGAGTTATAAAAAGCAAGAATAATTAGAGTGAAAGTCTATTTAGTATCATCATCATTTTCAATTGAATCTGTTTTTTCTGAAGTGTCTTCACCAGAAAGAAAAACAGCTGTACTCTTAAAAAACTTATTTGTGAATAAGTCAGAAATATCAGTGATTAACTTCACCATATCATAAGATTGCATTACCTCACTTTTAAGTGAAACAGGCAATTCTTCTTTTTCATGAAGTTTTTCAAATAACTTATTCATAATTGATTTGTGGCTAATTCGTCATACAATTTAACCAATCTTTCTTTTGCTCGCTTAATGCGCATTTTAGCAGCACTTTTTCCTATCTGCAATATTTCAGCTATATCTTCAATGCGCATGGCATCTTGGTATTGCATCAATAATATCACGCGATCTTGCTCAGAAAGTTCTTGAAAAAGGATTTCAAGCTGCTCTAGTTGCATTTCCTTTAATACTTTCTCTTCTCTTGTACTATTATCTTCAGTAACGTTTTCTGGTGAACCTTCTTCTAAAAAATCTATTTTCATCTTCTTTTTCAGATTAAGATAATCGATACAAATATTATAGGCTATGCGGTTTACCCAAAATTTATAAGCATCTCTATTTTTCAGAGATGATAAACTCATAAAAGATTTCAGAATTACATCATGAGCAAGGTCTTTTGCTTGTTCAGCATTTCCACACATTGCCAAACATTTTCTGAAAATAGCTGCCGCATATCGGTCATAAAGAATGCCTAGTGCTTGTTTCTCACCTTTTTCTATAATTAGTGTGATAACATCGTTGTCGCTTAGTTTCTGAAAATCAGCTGGATTCACCTTAAAGGATAGTAAGTTTTGCTTGTGGTAAAAAGCTTGTTGTAAATTAATACCTTAATTTCAATATCGCAATATGAGTTAACTCATTCCTAAACACTTTTCACTTATTCACACCACTTTAACTTACTTGCTGGATTAATAAAGCTTTTATGGATAGTTTCATGATGGGTGGTTAGCTTAATGAATCAAACTTAGCTTGATTTAATTATTTTTTATCTTTTCTATCTGATGCTGGCGAGGTTATGTATGCTAGATAATATGACACTAAGGAAACTCCATTATTATAAAAAGGAGTATAAAAAAGAAGAAGCCATCCCTTGCGGAACAGCTTCTCTTAGAGTTGGATTCAAGTAAAATTTTATACAAGTCCTTTTACTTTCCCAACAGCACAATACCTCCCTGTGGTTGCATGGTTACCTTCCCATTATTTACTGTATACGTTTTTCCGCTATAATAGTCTTTTACTTTCTCTCCATCTGCAAATAGCCCAAATATATCCATCATGATGTTATCACTAGTAAAGTCTAGGTTTAGCGCTACCAAGACTTTATCTGATTTACCATTTTCTTCGTATTCTCTTTTAAAAATATAAGGCTCATCTTGTAGCAAAGTATGTTTTCCCATTCCTACTGCCAGATGTTCTTTCCTAAATTGCCCAAGTTTTGACCAATGTTTGTGGACATCTGCAATGGAATAACCTTTTGTATTTTCATTGTTGGCTAATGCTTCCCAATTCATAAACGAACGCAAATTGGCATCTCCTACTGCGCCTTCAATATGAAGCGGTCTGGCCGTCTCGTCTCCATAATATACTTGTGATGCCCCCAGACAAAGTAATAACTTTGTGCCTGCTTCAAAAACACGTGTTCTGTCTCTATCAAAAGGCTCTCCATCATCATGTGAAGAGAGGTAATTTAATACGCTTAAACCTTTTAACTCACCTTCATTGAGCATTTTATCGAAAGCACTAAAAATAGACTCGTAACCATTTTGGGCATCTTTTTTTAGCGAAAAATTAATCAGACTTTCAAAGCCATTTTCAAAGAAATTTACCTTTTCATTATTGCCCATATCAAAATCTTGCCCATGATGTAATTCATAATTATAGACTTCGCCAGTCATAAAAAAATCCAAGTCATCTAATTTTTTATCAGGGTTTTCAGCTTTCCATGCTTTTAATGCTGCTAATGCTTCTTTTTTTAAATCTTTCCAGATAGAAGCATGAGTATGTTTAGCTGTATCTACTCTAAATCCGTCTATTCCCATTTCACGTACCCAATCCGTTAGCCATTTTATAATATAAAAGCGCGGTGCTCTGGGATATCCGGTACGTTCAAAAAAGGCATCTAATTCTTGTATCTCTTGCTCATACCTGCCCTCTGCTTTCCATTTTTCTATTAAAAAATCGGGGAGTTCTACTGCCTCATCTTTTCCGGTATAAATGTCGGGTAAATTATCAACTAAAGTACATTCAACTGTTGATTCAATATCTTGGAAAACACAAGTAGGATCAGTCCTTACCCATTCATCGGGCCACTGCGAATCAACAGGAGTGACTGGTCCTGTGTGATTTACTACTGCATCCATTAATATTCTGATTCCATGCTCATGTGCTGTATCAATTAACTCTTTTAAATCTTCGGTAGTGCCAAAATTGGGATCAATAGCCGTCCAGTCTCTTGCCCAATACCCATGATACCCATAGGTTTTTCCAGTTCCTTCATCAGTAAAGCTATGAATCTGTTCTACCGGTGGAGTAAACCATAGGGCTGTAATCCCTAATTCATCAAAATAACCTTCTTGTATCTTTTTTGTAATTCCTTTCAAATCACCACCCATAAAATTTCGCAGCAATGCACCATCTCTTTCACGATCAAATTGTTTGTCATTACCCTCATCTCCATTATAAAAACGATCTGTTAAAAGAAAGTAAACATTCGCGTTACCCCATTGAAAAGGGAAGGCTGGTGAAGTTGTACTTGTAGTTTGTTCTTGTGTTGTATTTTCTGTTTCCTGAGTTTTGCAAGCAAACAAAACCAGAAATAGAAAAGTCAAGTAATTTATCTTCATATCTGTTTAGAAAATTTTATAAGGCGGAAATTAATAAAAAGGGGAAATGCGTACAAACAGAATTTAGAAACAGTTAAAATGTAATCGATTACGGAAAAAATTTTACAGAAAAAAAGCTTTTTACAAGATTTCTAAATGGAATTAGTTAATAATAGATAAATGGCTTTTTTTAAATTGTAGCAGCATAATTTTTTTCGTTTTGCATATTTCTAACATTAAATACTGGAAGCTTAATCAGAAAATAAATGCAGTACTATTTTTTTCTTCTATTTTCATCATTTTGACAATGTCTTTTGTAGGCTACTACATAAGTCAAAACTACATTAAGGAGCAAACCTTTAGACACCTAACTTCTATAAGAGAAAGTAAAAAAAGAAACATTACACAGTATTTTCAACAAATTAAAAATCAAATACTTACCAAGGCAAAAGGGCATACGGTAATAAATGCCCTGAAAGAATTTGATGCTGTTTTTAAAAAATTACAAATACATCTAACAACCCAAGAACTGCCAATAAAGGTAGAACAAAGTCTTTCCAATTATTATGAAAATGAATACATTCCACGTCTAAATCAAAACCTAACTAAAGAAGCTAATTCTCTATATTTTTTACCTCAAACACCTATTACACGCTACTTACAATATCATTATATCTCAGAAAATTCTTTTCCTATTGGTGCTAAAGATTCATTAGCAAAAGCATCTACCGATACTTCGACTTATCAAATTGTCCATGAAAAGTATCATCCTGCTATTCAAAGTTTTTTAAAAGCTTTTGAATACTATGACATATTCTTAGTAAATACTGATGGAGATATTGTTTACAGTGTTTTTAAAGAAATAGACTTTGGAACAAGTCTGAATTTCGGACCTTACGCCACAACCAATTTTGGCCAAGCTTTTAAAAAAGCTATGTCGTTTGAGTCAAAAGACGACGTTGTACTCGTTGATTTTGAAGAATACCTCCCATCGTATTCTGTACCAGCCTCCTTTATCGCTACACCCATTTTCGAAAATGATAAAAAAATAGGTGTGTTGATCTTTCAAATGCCGATTGATAAAATTAATGAAACATTAACTGGTAATAACAATTGGATTACAGAAGGGAATGGAGAAACAGGAGAGTGCTACACTATAGGGCAAGATTTAAAATTAAGATCGCTTCCCAGATTATATTTTGAAAACCAATCACTTTATTTAGAAAAGTTAGTTGAGGCGGGTATGGATCGAACAATATTGCAAAGAATGGCATCAATTGGCACCTCTATCCTTTTACAACCCGTGAATACTGATGCAGCAAAGGCTACACTACGTGGAGAAAGTGGAACTATAGTTTGCGAAAATTATTTAGGAGAAGAAGTTTTAAGTGCTTACGCAAATATAGAACTGATAGGATTACATTGGGGTATAATTGCAGAAGTTGCATCAGGTGAAGCTTATGCTCCAGTAAAAAATTTTAGAAATATTCTTCTATTTATCAGTGCATTTTTTATCATTTTCATACTCTTTTTCGGGAGAAGTGTTTCAAGATCGATAGCAAGGCCTTTGTTAAAAATAAAAGAAGAAATTACTAATGTTGCCAAGGGAGAATTACCTTCTTTGCAGGTCGCCAGAGGTAAAGACGAAATCTCAGCAATTAACAATGCAGTATACGGTTTGGTTAACATTCAAGAACAAATCGCCAATTTTGCTGAAAACATTGAAAAAGGGAACTTTAATGTAACTTTTACTCCGAGAAGCGAAGACGATAAACTAGGCTACGCATTGCTTAGCATGAAGTCAGCACTCTATAATACAGCCACTGATATAGAAAACCGGAACTGGATGAATGAGGGACATCATGAAGCAAGTGAAATTTTAAGAAGCAATGAAGACATTGAAGCCATGTATTTTAGTTTCACCTCTTGGTTAGCCAAATATGTAGATGCACGCGTTGCAGGTTTGTACATCCATCAATTAAGTAATGGCGAGGAAATTCTTGATCTTAAAGCTTATTACGCATATGACAAACAGAAATTTATTGATCAAAAAATTAAACCTGGGTATGGGATAGTCGGTCAAACTTTTCTCGAGGGAGAAATAACCATAATCGATAAAGTTCCAGAAGATTACTTGAATATACGTTCGGGTTTAGGAGACAGCAACCCCAGGTTTTTAGTTATTTTCCCTTTGAAATATAACAATATAGTTCACGGGATTTTAGAAATGGCAACTTTTCAATCCATGCCTGAACAAATAATCGAATTTATAGAAAAAATTGGAACAACACTTGCAGCAACAATTTCTAATATAGAAATAAATAAAAGGACGAAACAACTGCTTGAGAAATCTGAACAAAGAACAACCGAGTTAAGAGAAAAAGAAAAGATGTTGCAACAGTATGTTACTGATTTAGAAGCTACTAAAGAGACTTTCTTACATAAAGAAACTGAATTCAAAAGAGAGATTGAAAGACTTAAGCAACAGCACAAAACAACTAAGGATGCTGGCTAATACCCTGAGATGTCTTTTCTAAAATCTCAGAAAGAATTTCCATTACATAACTGCCATTTTGAGGGCCTAACCAATTCATTTCCATAGTTTCCGGTCGTTTAATGCGATGATAATAATCGTCAGGGGTGATATAGCCTATATACGCACCATTAAAGTTATTAATCATCAAGTGTCTCCCTAATGGCATTTCTTCTTCTAACTGTAATGCTAACTCACCTGAAAAATCGAAAGGTGTGCTCAACATTGTGAGGTTTCCTATTTGCAACAGACTAATATCCATCAACTGTTCACCAGCCACCGCTTCAAAAAGCCAATTTCTAGTCCTTAATTCTTTTGATACTCTGATGTGTAAATCATCAAAATACAAGGGGATTTTTCCAACTGCAAAAGTCTTAGGAGCAGCTAATTGTATGCTATCCCAAGTAACGACTACTTTCTTGGCTAAACCTTTTCCTATGGTTTCTGGCAACTGAAACCATGTTCCCGCTTTTCCCTTTTGGCCGGTAGGTCCATGGCTGCCCATTGCGCCAGCGAAAAAGGCACAAAAATCTATCGGCTCATGCTGAATAATTTCTCGCATCAAATAATAAGGATAATCGTTGCTGATGGCTAAATATCTGCTACTGATAGTCGTTGGATGAGCTGTATAACTTACCAGTGCCGCTTGGCTACTATCTTCCCTCACAAATTTGATCAATTTCAGCTGATCATTTACAGTCCCCTCATCTGTTAATCTATTTCTTACATATTCAGGAACAGCAATTTCTTTATAGCCAAAATGACTTTCTTGTTTTTCCTGATAGGCTTTACCTAATGCAGTAAGAATGGTATTCGTAATTTTTTCCACATAACCTTCATCGTATCCTCCAGAAACAAAAATGCCATACAAACCTGCTGCCCAATTCCCAACTCCACTATGTGTATGAGAGGCCGATAAGTATAACTCTTCAAATTTCCAGTGGGTTGATGCAAGTTTCGTTTTTAACTTTTGCGTAACTGAAGGTGGGAAAATAAGTAAATCTAATTCTATTAAAGCAGCTTTTACCTCGCCTTTCTCCAATACAAATACCCGACAATACAATGAATCGTGTACTTCTTCAAAAGCACCTCGGTAACGATAACCAGCCATAGGACTGATTCCTTCAGGCATAATATTACCTGATGCCCAACCTACTTCTAATGGAGTAACAGTGTCGTTGGAAGCATTCCATTGAAAAGTATTAATAGCAGCTGTAGTTTTACCAAAATAATCAGTATCGTTAAAGTCCTGTTCCTGCACAGGTTGGATGCTTATTGCTAAAAAGACAATAATGATCAATAAGAAACCGCTAAAAACTTTTAAAATACCTTTCAATAGTTTCATTACCCAAAGCTAACCATTTACGGCAGAAGAAAATAGCTTGAAGGTGGCTCTTTGACTTTAAGCTGATTACGTCGGATAAATTTCTAACTAGACAGCTAAGGATTTACTTTTTTGTATTT